>NZ_CP065424.1:4812500-5112500 GCF_017809215.1 Heyndrickxia oleronia | reverse complement strand
GATCCGTCATTAATTCAAACATCCGCTGTTGCGACAGCAATTTTAAAAAAACGTATGGAATGGGGTAATGAGCAAGTATCACTTGTATTTATGTTGGCAATTTCGAAGGAAGATCAAGGAGATATTCGTGAAGTGATCGGGAAAATTGCCTCCCTAAGTCAGTCACCATTGGTGGGACTCGCATTAACTGGGGCAAAAGATTATCAGGACTTTTTAGGAATATTGGAGAAGAAACAATAATCAATTTACTCATTGGCCACAATGTATTGTGGCCATTTTGCTTTTTCAAAAGGCCATTCATTTGGAGTGATATTCGGATGTTCCTATAGTCGTTAGTAAAGGCTATTTTCTACAAACATTGTTGCTACTTAGTTAAAGTCTTAACGTATAGATATAGGTTGAATATCCGCAATCCCCATCAATTCACTGAAAAAAAGCCTTATTAAAAAAACGATTTTTACCACAGCCTCCGGTAAAAATAAAAAAAATTAATTCATTCATCTAGTTTTATTATATAAGTAAGCGATTACTACAGAGAATTATAGGAGGATAAACAGCATGGGGAAAATATTAGCTGTTACAGTATGTCCAGTTGGAATTGCCCATACATATATGGCTGCTGAGAACTTGCAAAAAGCAGGCGAAGCGTTGGGCATCGATATAAAAGTAGAGACACAAGGATCGATTGGTGTAGAAAATGCATTAACCGAAGACGAAATAGCTGAAGCGGATGGTATTATTATTGCAGCAGATAAAGAAGTACCGAAAGAACGTTTTGCCGGTAAAAAGGTTATTATCACGGGAGTTCAGGACGGTATCCGCAAGCCAGAGGAATTAATAAAGCGGATTCAAAATGGTGATGTCCCTGTTTACAAGCCCCAACTAGCTGCTGCCAATGGGGCGAAAAAAGGGAAATCGAAGGAAAACCCAATATATAAGCATTTAATGAGTGGTGTCTCATATATGGTTCCTTTCATTGTTGTTGGGGGATTATTGATTGCACTTGCTCTGATGCTTGGAGGGGAACAAACACCAGGAGGAATTAAAATTCCTGACGGTTCTTTTTGGAAACATGTTGAAAGCATTGGTTCCACTGCATTCATGTTCATGGTCCCTATTCTTTCCGGTTTTATAGCGGTAAGTATTGCAGACCGTCCTGGACTTGTGCCAGGTATGATTGGTGGTTATATTGCAGCGAACGGAAGTTTTTATGGAAGTGAAGCCGGTGCAGGTTTTATCGGCGGGATTATTGCTGGTTTCTTAGCAGGTTATGTGGCACTTGGAATTAAAAAAATAAAAGTACCAAAGGCTGTTCAGCCTGTAATGCCGATCATTTTTATTCCGATCATTGCATCAGTGATTGTTGGTTTATTGTTTATATTTGTCATTGGTTCACCAGTTGCACATGTGTTTGAAGCACTAACTGACTGGCTTGCGGGTATGCAAGGTGGAAGTTCGATTTTGTTAGCGTTAATTCTTGGAGCAATGATTGCTTTTGATATGGGTGGTCCATTTAACAAGGTTGCTTTTCTTTTTGGTTCATCGATGATTGCAGAAGGAAATTATGAAATTATGGGACCAATTGCGGTTGCTATTTGTATTCCGCCAATTGGACTTGGACTTGCAACATTCATTAATAAACGCAAATTTACGCAAACGGAAAGAGATGCTGGAAAAGCGTCCTTTACTATGGGTTTATTCGGAATTACAGAAGGTGCCATTCCTTTTGCTGCCCAGGATCCGCTCCGTGTTATTCCAAGTATTATGGTTGGGTCAATGGTTGGTTCAGTCATCGCAATGCTTTCAAAAGTAGGGGACAGTGTAGCACATGGTGGTCCAATTGTTGCAGTACTAGGTGCTGTTGACCATGTGATAATGTTCTTTGTTGCGGTAATTGTCGGTGTAATAATTACGGCCATTATGGTAATTGCTTTGAAAAAGAATGTGGAAGCTGTGCCTGTTACAATTAGTGAGGATTCAAATGATGCTGAAAGTGTACATGAAAAAACAGTTCGACATACAGATACTCAAAGAACTGAAGTCGCCTCTTTGAACAGTGAAATTCATAAATTAACAGATATTACTAGTATAGAATTAATTGAAACAAATTTAATGGGAATAAATCGTGATGATGTAATAGATGAAATCATTTCGAAGTTTGCTTCAAATGGAATTGTTCGCTCTAAACAGGAATTTAAACAAGCAATCTTAAATCGCGAAGCAGAAAGCTCTACTGGACTGGGAATGAACATTGCTATACCACATGGTAAATCCAATACGGTTAACCGTCCTGCCGTTGCTTTCGGAATCAAACGTGACGGTGTCGACTGGAACAGCCTAGACGGAACACCAGCAAAACTAATCTTTATGATAGCCGTACCGGAAGAAGCTGCCGGAGATGCCCATCTAAAAATACTCCAAATGCTATCACGAAAACTAATGGATGACGAATTCCGAAAACAACTCCTAAAAGTAAATTCTAAGCAAGAAGCTTATAAATTATTAGAGAGTATTTAAAAGCATAGGGACGGTTCTCTTGCTTCCTTCTGTATCTGAAGTATAAGCATAAGAACCGTCCCCTCGCTTCAAATGGAGGTTAATGTTTAATGTATAAAAATGAGCCAATCTTTTTACAGCCTGTATTTCAAGAGAGGATTTGGGGAGGGAAGAAGCTGAGAGAAGAGTTTAATTATGATATTCCGTATGAGAGGACAGGGGAGGCGTGGGTAATTTCTGCACATCCGCATGGTCCAAGCCATATTATTAATGGCCCTCTTGCAGGGAGAACATTGGCAGATGCATGGAATGAGCATAAGGAGTTATTTAATAAACCTAATGATTATCAAGGAGAATATCCCTTACTTATAAAGATCTTGGATGCAGCTGATGATTTATCCGTACAAGTCCATCCCAATGATCAATTTGCCCGTGAAGTGGAAGGGGTTCCGTATGGTAAGACCGAATGTTGGTATGTGTTGAGTGCTGAAGAAGGAGCGGAACTTGTGTTAGGGCATCATGCTAAAACAGCAGAGGAATTGGCGCAATTGATTGATCAAGGTGAATGGGAGCAGCTCTTAAGACATGTGAAAGTAAAAGGTGGAGATTTTGTCTATGTTCCAAGTGGAACGATTCACGCGATTGGAAAAGGTATTGTTATCCTTGAAACACAGCAAAGTTCTGACATAACCTATCGAGTTTATGATTATGACCGAACAGATGCCTCTGGTCAAAAGAGAGAATTGCATCTAGGTCGCTCAAAACAAGTGACCACCGTTCCACATAAAGATGTTGTGGTCCAACAAACGGAGAAGGTAAATGGTGATTTAATCGACAAGAAATTAGTTGAGGAACAATATTTTACTGTGCATCATTGGCAATTAAATGGACGGGCTGTCTGTGACATGGATAAAAACTTTTTACAGGTAAGTGTAATAGAAGGACAGGCAGTTCTTACCAGTAATGAAACGTCCTTTACTATCGAAAAAGGGACCCATTTTATCTTACCGAATGGTATTCAACAATATACATTGGAAGGGAAAGCAGAATTAATTGTTTCTCATGAATCAATAATACCGAAGGATGAATGATCTAAATCCCTATAAAATTATATATCTCCACATTTCAGTGGTTTATTGGCCATAATGATTGGTAATAAACATCATTCAAATGAATGAGGGAAAAAAAAAGTCACTGTGCTACCAAAAATTTGATAGCGCAGTGACTTTGTTCTATTAATTTCTGATTAAATAATCGAATGCACCTAAGGCTGCATTTGCACCTGAACCCATGGAAATAATAATTTGTTTATATGGGCTATTCGTGCAGTCTCCTGCAGCAAATACTCCAGGTATGCTCGTTGCTCCACGATTATCTACTACAATCTCGCCCATTCTAGTACGTTCAACCGTATCACCTAACCAATCAGTATTTGGAACAAGACCAATTTGAACGAAGACTCCTTGTAATTCTACATGATGCTCTTCTTCTGTCTCACGGTCTATATAGGTAATTCCGTTTACTTTATCAGTACCGGTAATTTCCTTCGTTTGTGCGTTCTTAATAACTGTAACGTTTGGAAGGCTGTAAAGGCGATCTTGTAATACAGAATCAGCTTTTAGTTCTGCTGCATATTCAATAACTGTTACATGCTTGACAATACCTGCAAGGTCAATAGCTGCTTCTATACCTGAATTACCACCGCCGATTACGGCAACGTCTTTTCCTTCAAATAATGGACCATCACAGTGAGGGCAATATGCGACACCTTTGTTTTTGAACTCGGCTTCTCCAGGAACTCCGACATTGCGCCAGCGAGCACCTGTTGAAAGAATGACTGTTTTACTCTTTAGAACAGCACCATTTTCAAGCTCGATTTCAACAAAGTCTTTTTTCTCTAAGCGCTTAGCACGTTGAGAATTCATGATATCGATATCGTATTCTTTCACGTGTTCTTCAAGGCTTGCAGCGAGCTTAGGACCTTCAGTGTATTTCACGCTAATGAAGTTTTCAATGCCCAGTGTATCCATGATCTGACCGCCAAAACGGTCAGCCACAATACCTGTACGAATGCCTTTACGTGCTGCATAGATCGCTGCACTGGCACCAGATGGACCTCCACCAACAACAAGCACATCAAATGGGTCCTTATCTGAGAACTCAGAGGCATCAGCAGTATTCCCCATTTTAGTAAGAATTTCTTCAAGTGTCATTCTACCGCTACCAAAGGATTCGCCATTTAGGAAAACCGAAGGTACAGCCATAATGCCTTTACTTTCAACTTCTTCTTTGAAAGCCGCACCGTCAATCATCGTATGGGTAATGCCAGGATTGAGAACACTCATAATGTTCAAAGCTTGTACAACATCTGGGCAGTTATGACAACTTAGGCTAACATATGTTTCAAAATGATATTCGCCTTCGATGCCTTTTACTCGATCGATTAAGCTTTGGTCTATCTTTGGAGCTCTTCCACTTACTTGTAAAAGAGCTAGCACGAATGAAGTAAATTCGTGACCAAGAGGAATACCAGCAAAAGCGATCCCAGTATCTTCGCCAATGCGATTGACACTAAAGCTTGGTGTTTTCGCTAATGTTGTTTTCTCTATTTTTATTTTTGGTGACATGGTTGCTAACTCATCAACTAGAGATAGAATGTCATTTGATAACTTATCGGATCCTGCACTAACTTTAAGTAGTACATCATTTTCCAATAGTTGTAGATATTGATTTAATTGTGCCTTAATATCTGCATCCAGAATCATTTATAGCACCCCTTAGATTTTCCCTACAAGATCAAGGCTTGGTTTAAGTGTTTCTTCGCCTTCCTTCCATTTAGCTGGGCAAACCTCACCAGGATTGTTACGAACATATTGTGCTGCTTTAATTTTGTTAATAAGTGTGCTAGCATCACGGCCAATACCATCTGCATTGATTTCAATTGCTTGGATAACACCATCAGGATCAATGATGAATGTACCACGATCAGCTTGTCCTAATTCTTCAATGAATACATCGAAGTTGCGAGAAAGAACATGCGCAGGGTCACCAATCATTGTATAAGTAATTTTACCGATTGCTTCTGATGTATCGTGCCATGCTTTATGTGTGAAATGAGAATCTCTTGATACAGAGAATACTTCAACTCCTAATTCTTGAAGAGCTGGATATTGTTCTTGAAGGTCTTCAAGCTCTGTTGGGCAAACGAAAGTAAAATCAGCTGGGTAGAAGCAAACAACACTCCAGTGACCTTTTAAATTTTCTTCAGTAACTTCCATGAAATCACCGTTTCTGTATGCTTGTGCTTTGAATGGTAATACTTCTTTTCCGATTAAAGACATTAGTAAATTCCTCCTAGTTGAGTTTTAATTTATAAAATAGGTAGTTAGGACATAAAGTCATAACTATTAAAAACTAAATATAATTCTGCTTTTGATTATAATTAGTTTTTTATAATAATTATAATTCAAAAACCATTATCATATAGATCTTAATGATTTGTCAAGGAAATAAACTTTTATTATTAATATCGGCTGTTTCCTTTTAGTTTGCTTGCTTTTGTAATAGCCAACTGTCGGCTTTTACAGCTAATAAAGGATCACGCGGTTCTTATGCGGATGGTCAGACTTTTCTCAGTAAATTTTAAAGGTGTGGCGATCTTCGGCCGATAGTTTTTCGTTTGAACTTTACTTAAATAGCAACAATGTTTGAGAAAAGAGTCTAATATTAATTGGTGTAATCAATATAAGATTATTAAATTCTTATTAGCATTCTATATTGTAAGTGGAAATAGGAATTGACGTTATAGTGAGGATGTAAGGCAATTTTCAATTGATATTATTATTTCTCAATTAACAAATATTATACATACCGGCTCTGATAGAAGAAAAGAGGCTGGGACAAAACCCACTTCTGAGATGAAAAAGCCGGTGAAATTTTACGACAAGTAAAATTTCACCGGCTTTGATTATTTTTTGAATAAAAATAAGGACCACTTCTGATAAAATTAAGTCACCACAACAAAATTATACAGAAAGAAGGATCCTTATGTTTAAAAATTATACCATGAATCAATTAGTTTTGCCTTTAGATTTAGAAGTAAAATTACAAAAAAATGATATTGCCTTTCATATCCATCATCTAGTTGAAAGTATTCCTCATGAAGTTTTCGAACCATTTCTGCGAAATGAGGGCTGTCCTGCTTATCATCCACGCATGATGCTTAAAATTATTTTATGTGCCTACACCCAATCTGTCTTTTCTGGGAGAAAAATTGAAGCCCTATTAAAAGACAGTATCCGGATGATGTGGCTAGCTCAAGGATATGAACCAAGCTACCGTACAATCAATCGATTCCGTGTTCATTCAGATGTGAAAGAATTAATTCGCCAATGTTTCGTCCAATTTCGTTGCCAATTAATCGAAGAAAAACTAATCGATCAAGAAGCAATTTTTATTGATGGTACAAAGATTGAAGCAAATGCGAATAAATTTACGTTTGTCTGGAAGAAATCGATTGAGAAATATCATCACAGTTTAATTGAAAGGTCAAACCAGCTATATAACGAGCTACTTGAGAACGAAATTATACCTGAAATTGAACGGGAAGGTGATGAACAATTATCATTGAAAGAGCTCTCTCAATTGGTTGAAAAAGTGGACAATGTCGTAGCCGAGTATGATAAACAAATTGAAGAATCATCAGACGTTCCAGAACGAAAAGCTTTAAGAAGTGAACGCAAATACCCGAAACAAGTGCGTAAACAGTTGATTGATTTTGTCTTACGAAAACAAAAATACCAACGAGACTTTGAAATCTTTGGCACACGTAATAGCTATTCTAAAACAGATCTGGACGCGACATTTATGCGAATGAAAGATGATTATATGCAAAACGGACAATTGAAAGCTGGCTACAATGTACAAATCGCAACGGAAGGGCAATACACGCTTGCCTATAGTTTATTTTCAAACCCAACAGATACACGTACGTTAATTCCATTTCTTGATGAAATCGAGAACCATTATTTCGTGTTACCGAAACATATTGCCGCAGATGCAGGTTATGGTAGTGAACAAAACTATAATGATATCCTTTCGAACAGAAAACGAGAAGCACTGATTACGTATAATCTATATTTGAAGGAGCAAAAGAAAAAGTACAAACAAAACCCATTGAATCCCGATAACTGGCAGTATTGTGAAGAAACAGATACATATATATGCCCTAACCAGAAACGTCTTGAATTTCACTATCATTCTGTCCGTACTGATCGTACAGGATTTCAACGAAGGTTCAAGATCTACGAGTGTGAGGACTGTTCGGGATGTCCATTCCGTTCATCATGTACAAAAGCTAAAGAAGGCAACAATCGAAAACTAATGGTGAATGAACAATGGGAACAACAAAAAGAATATGTGAGAGCGAAGCTTTCAGAAGAGAAAACGAGCACCATCTATCGAAAACGCAAAATCGATGTGGAACCAGTTTTTGGATTCTTGAAGGCTAATTTGCGTTTCACTCGATTTTCTGTACGAGGAAAATCGAAGGTAGAAAATGAAATGGGACTCGCATTAATGGCCGTGAATTTAAGAAAATTCACGGCCAAACAACTACGGTAATAGAAGAATCAACACACAAAAATAGAAAAAGTTGAATTTGAGTTCGCTCAAATTCAACTTTTCACTATTTGAAGCTAGTTATGTCCCAGCCCCTCTTGTTTTGGATTTTTATTAAATCCTCCTGCTATTTAGAAATATAAAGTTAATAAGCGGTCCAACCACCATCTACAGCAATAACCTGTCCATTAACAAAGCTTGATTCATCTGACCCTAAAAAGATAGCCATTTGTGCAATTTCTTCAGGTTGGCCGGCACGGGGATTAATAGCTAAACCTAATGATTGACGACCTGCACCAAATTCACTCACATTTGTCATCGTTGAAGCAATATTTGTTATAACTGCTCCTGGAGCAATACCGTTGCAACGGATATTTTTATCTGCATACATGAAGGCTGTGTTTTTTGTAAGGCCTACGACAGCATGTTTTGAAGCAGTATAAGCAGCACCAGCACGTGCACCATATAGACCACCGGCAGAGATATTATTAACTATAGTTCCATGTCCTTGTTCTAAAAAGAGATTGATTGCGATACGCATAGATTTCATAACTGCTAATGTATTTACAGCGAATACTTTTTCCCAGCGTTCATCTGTAACTTCTCCTACGGGCTCCATGCCATCCATGATGCCAGCATTATTAACAAGGATATCTAATGTTCCAAAGGCTTGTTTCGTTTCAGTGAATAAACGTTGTAGATCATCGTCAGAAGCTACGTTTGTTTGGACGGCGATTGCTTCTCCACCTGATGCCTTAATTCCTTCAACAACTAATTTTGCACCATCTAAGTTTAAGTCTGATACAACAACCTTTGCACCTTCTTTTGCATAACCTTCTGCAATTGCCTTACCCATACCTGATGCAGCACCAGTGATAATAGCTACTTTTCCATCTAATCTCATTCGAAATGCCCCCTTTAATTTTATTGTACAGTTGTTCAATAAAAATTATAATAAAGTTGGACAGACGCCTACAATTACAAAATAACGATATTTGTTCAATAATTAACACAAATTAAAAAATATGTTCAATAAGAGGTGATAAAATGAGTACCGATTTGCGTATCCAGAAAACGAAAGAGGCATTGCATCGTGCATTATTAGAATTATTGAAGGGAAAAACTCTAGAAGTTATCACAGTCTCGGAAATTTGCAGGAAAGCATTTAGGTCAGTCGAGGTACATTTTATTTACATTATTCAAATATCGAGGAATTATTTGAGGAGTATTTTAAGGAGATAACCGCGGATTTAATCAATTCTTATCAAGAACCGTACCGCCACGTATCCGTGTTAAAAACGAGCGAATTAGATCCTTCCACTATTCGGATATTTCATCATATCGAAAAATATCAACCTTTCTACAAAATTATCTTTTCAAAAAAAATTCCATTGACGTACTATTATTTATTATTTGAAACAATTAATCATTTATTGCTTCAAGATACAGAAGCAATCATTAAAAGTGGAATCAATCGACAGCTTTATTGTGCTTATCAAGCTAATGCTATGATTGGTATGATTATACATTGGTATCAGAATGATTTTTCATATAGTGTGAACGATTTAAATAGTCAACTCGTTCAAATATTAAATATGAAAATAACTACTTAATCATGTAGACAGTAAATGGGACAATAACAATCATTAAACAAATGTTTTTGGATTATATTAGAGCCTAATTATTATAGGCTCTATTTTTTATTGTTAAGGTTAATGTAAGGTTCAGATTAAAAGGGTGTAAGGTTTGTTTATTAAACTAATTATATTCACATTATTTTAGTAGAGGAGTTTATTGTATGAAACCTTCCATTCCTCAGAAAGAACGTATCTTGTCTCTAGACATTATCCGTGGTATAGCATTATTTGGCATACTACTAATTAATGTCGGGGCATATAAAATCATTATGGGTGAAGAAAGTCTTCCTGTTTACAGTGGTTTTAATAGGATTGTCGACACACTCATTGACATGTTTATTGAGAAAAAATTCTTTTCAATCTTTTCATTTTTATTTGGTGTAGGGTTTTATATTTTTGCATCACGTGCTGAAAGCCGTGGAGATAAGCCGCGTTGGAGGTTTGCTAGGCGTTTAATCGCCCTTTTCCTCATTGGGATCATCCATTTAATTGTTTTTTGGGGATCGATCTTATCCATATATGCAATAATTGGCCTCTTCCTTCTACCTTTTTATCGAGCAAGGGTGTCAACAATTAGTAGGTGGTTAGGAATGATAATTGTTTTTTATATTCTTTCGATCGTAATGAAACTATTTGCTCCAGACATGGGAGTATTATCTAATATTTTTGCCTTTATAGGAAATGATGCAATTGCTATTTTCATCATGTTCTTATCAGGATTTCTAGCTGCTAAAGCAGATTGGATCCGTCATGTTCGTGAACTATCCAGACAAATAAGACTAATACAAATGGTGACATTCCCTTTATTCATTGGTTTCTCAATCTGGATTTGGTTTGCCTCTCAAGCAGATGATCAAAATATCCAATCAATTATTGGGCTTGGATTAATACCGACCACCTATTTTTACCTTGTAAGCTTATTTTCTATCTTAGAACATAAGCAGATCACAAAATTTCTTCAGCCAATTGCACATGTTGGTCAAATGGCATTTACAAATTATTGGGCGCAAAGCTTTATTGGGTTGGGAATCATTTCATTAATGGGGCTTGAAGTAGTGTCACCAAGTAACATTGTGATCATTTCAATCGTCATTTATGTGATCCAAATGTGTTATAGTGTCATCTGGTTTAAGTTCTTCAAGATGGGGCCATTAGAGAAGGTATGGCGATTTATGACATATGGGAGGAGATTTCCTGCCACAAAGAAATGAGTTGCTATTTAATAGAAATGAAAACTGAGTTAGACAAGTCCTCTAAGTTGTAGGACTGTCTAACTTACATTCTATAGATTACACATAGACTGAAGCTTTCTTTATATCCTTCCAATAGAAGTTGTATTCATTATATTTATTATCTTAGGCTTTTTACTAATCTTCCATCATTGCCTACTCATTATCTTTTTTATTGTTATCTACCTTCTTATTTTTATTCTCCTCAACCAACATCTCGGGAAACATGCTCTCTGCAATCATAAGATCCTGTTTATTTATTTCGAAGCCATTTGCTTTTATCAATTAGTAAGTTGATTCTATCCCGCTACCTATCTTGGGCTTTTTCTATGCAGACATAATAATTTTCAGGGCAGAAATCCTTTAAAAATGGGGTTTCTGTTTTTTTAAGGTTTTTGTAAGGTTCAAATTAAAATGATGTAAGGTACAGTCAGTATAATTATTTTTGTTGATAGAGCTGCTTACTTATTGAGCTTTAAACTCAAACAATTCAAGCAGAATTTAACCAATTGCTCTTCGTCAATTGCAATGAATGATAAGATCGGCATATTTCCGGGGGCATTTTTTTTAAGGTTATTCTTTCTTAATAATAAGGCAGAGTATAAGGGCATTGTTTACAAAATCAACTTAGTTTAAGGAAAGATCTTTGATAATAAACAGGAGGATTTCTTAATGAAAACAATTTTATCCGCAAAAAATGTTCAAAAAATATATGGCTCAAAAGGAAATCAATACAAAGCATTGGAAGATATTAATTTAGAAATAAAGGAAGGCGAATTTATTGGAATTATGGGGCCTTCAGGAGCAGGTAAATCAACATTATTAAATATTTTATCGACGATTGATACGCCCTCAGCTGGGGATATAATCATCGCTAATCAAAATATCGTCAAAATGAAGGAAGAAGAACTTTCCGATTTCCGCCGGAATCAACTCGGATTTATTTTCCAGGACTACAATTTACTAGATACGCTAACGGTAAAGGAAAATATTTTGCTTCCTTTGGCGTTATCGAAGGTCCCAGCACAACAAATAAACAAACGCGTCGAGGAGATTGCTGATACCTTTGGGATTCGAGAAATACTTCATAAATATCCGTACCATATATCAGGAGGTCAAAAACAGAGAACAGCTGCATCCCGTGCAATAGTAACTAATCCAAGCCTAATCTTGGCGGACGAGCCTACAGGTGCCTTGGATTCAAAATCTGCAACAAGCTTATTAGAAAGCTTAACCTCCCTTAATGAAAATAATCAATCAACCATTCTTATGGTTACACATGATGCGTTTGCTGCAAGCTTTTGTAAAAGAATTCTATTTATTAAGGATGGACGAATCTTCGCAGAAATTCATAAAGTGCAGCAGTCTCGTCAGGAATTCTTTCAAAAAATAGTTGATGTCCTTGTTTCACTTGGAGGTGGACATTAGAATGACTCTATTTAGCATTGCTAGAAAAAATATTAGGAAAAATTTCACCAATTATTTTTTATATATGGCATCAATGATCTTTAGTATTGTCATTTACTTTACTTTTGTTTCTTTAAAGTATGATGATGCAATCCAAGCTTCAACAGACTCTTCTACAAAAATTAGTTCAGCCTTTAATGGTGCTGCCGTTGTTTTAATGATTTTTGTTGCCGTCTTTATCTGGTATTCGAATTCATTTTTTACGAAGAAACGGAAAAAAGAAGTCGGACTTTACTCTTTATTAGGTGTTAGAAAGAAACAAATTGGTCAAATGTTATTTTACGAAAACTTTATTATGGGTATCATCGCTCTTATTATTGGGATCGTCCTTGGTACACTATTGTCTAAGTTCTTTGTAACACTTTTAATGAAAATCATGGGCTATGAAGCAATGGGGAATTTTGTTATCTCGCCCGCAGCTATCATAAACACAATTGTTGTATTCATTATTATTACAGCCATTACTTCCATTCATGGTTACCGGTTAATTTATCGTTTTAAATTAATTGAGCTATTTAAGGCAGAGCAAGAAGGGGAGAAGGAACCAAAAGCATCCTTCTTAATTGCCGTTTTCTCCATTATATTACTGGGTATTGGCTATTGGTTAGCTCTACAAAATTTATTAGAGTCAAATGCGTGGAGAACACTGGGCTTTGCGGTAACTCCAATCGTTATTTTGATTACAGTAATTCTCGGTACTTATTTATTATTTAGTACATTAACCGTATATCTATTGAAGGTATTAAGAAAAAATAAAAAGCATTTTTGGCATGGGATTAATCTGATTAGTATATCCCAACTACTTTATCGAATGAAGGGAAATGCCCGTACATTAACGATTATCGCAGTATTAAGTGCGACTACACTATCTGCAGTCGGAGCTGCTTATAGTTTTTATTATAACAATAGAAGTAATGCAGAAATAGCCAATCCAAATAGCATGATGTTTATAACGAAGGATTCACATATCGCTGACCAGGTCAAAGAGCGTGTATCACAGGATAAAAGCCATAAGATTGTCTATCATGAGACCATTCCAACACTAAATATAGATGTTGATATTACAAATCTAAATAGTAAAATGTCTGCGGATCAAGTGGAATATAGCGTTATTGACAATAAAACCTATAATAAATTAATAAAGTTACAAAAAAGAAATGACTCCCTTTCACTGAAAGGAAATGAAGCAGCTGTCCTAGATGCAGGTTATTTTGAAGGTTTATCACCTAAATATGTAGGATCAACAGTTTCATTAAAGGTAAATGATAGCAGTAAAAATATAACCTTTAAAACTTTGAAGAAATTTAATGTTCTCAATCTCTATACAGCTAATACAACACTTGTAGTTAGTAATGAATTATTTTCGAAATTAGCAAATGAAACAAATCTAGTAAACATAGAAGCATACAAAATAACGAATGAAGATGATGCGAAGATCTTAACGAAAGATATTCAATCTTTATTACCAGAGGAAGCATACTTTTCAAACTTCTATAGTAATTATGCTCAAGGAATGGAGTCATCAGGTTTAATTATATTCATGGGTGGTTTCCTTGGATTAGTATTTCTTGCAGCAACAGGTAGTATCATTTACTTTAAACAACTTACGGAAGCAAATATAGATAAAGAGCGCTATGAAATTTTACACAAAATTGGTGTAAATAAAAAAGAAGTAAAAAAATCTATTGCTAGACAAATATTATTTATTTTTGCCCTTCCACTTATTGCAGGAATTGCTCATAGTATCGTTGCTTTAACAGCTTTATCAAGGCTAATGCAAACAAACTTAGTTATTCCAGTGTTCATTTGTATAGGTATTTACGTATGTATTTATATTGCCTATTACTTCTTAACAGTGAATACCTACTACAAAATTGTAACGAAATCAGATAAACAATAAAGGATTGGAGTAAAACAATGAAAAAAATCATATTATCATGCCTCATCATAGTAGTGATACTAATTGGTGGAGGGTTAGTTCTTCAGAAGGTTAACTTTAATAGATTAGGAGCAGATCAATTGTATACCCAGATTAAGGGTCAAGGAAAAATGATCGAAGATAAAATCGATAATGGTGAGAAAATAATCAGGTACGAGTACAAATTGCCATCCTTTAACAAGAATGGTCAACAACAAACCTTGTCATTTACTTCACCAAAACAACTTAAGGAAAATGCTTATTTAATGTTATATACTAAAAAAGGTAAAGGTGTGACTTCTTATCAGGAAGTAGCAAAAAAAGATTTACCAAAGAAGGTTAGTGAAAAATTAAAGTAGTAGTATGTAGAAAAATGAAAGAATCCTTGTTAAAAAGGGTTCTTTTTTGATAATAATAAAAGAGGCAATCATTACTGGAGGTATATATTTGGATGTCCTTAAATAATAAAAAGGTATTAATTATAGATGATGAGGAAGATATTTTAAGACTAATAAAAACAGTGTTAGAAAAGGAAGGAATAAAAAACGTTATTACTTCGACTACTGCTAATGGTGGGTTCAGTCAATTCAAAGAAACTAATCCTGATCTTGTTTTATTAGATATTATGCTGCCAGATGGAGAAGGCTATGATGTATGCAGACAAATAAGGAATATCTCACGAGTACCTATATTATTTTTATCAGCAAAAACAGAGGAAATTGATAAAATATTAGGCTTTGCCATTGGTGGAGATGATTATATTACCAAACCATTTAGTCCTAAAGAGGTAGCCTATCGAGTAAAGGCACAATTACGAAGAGCAGATTATATGCAGATAACTATTGAGAAGGATTCGGTTATAAAGGTCGGCCCATTTGAGTTAAATGAGGAAAAAGTACAATTGGTAAAAAATGAAAAAATGATTGAATTAAAACCGAAAGAATTCGGATTGATGAAGTATTTTCTAGAAAATAAAAATAGGGTGATCTGTAAGGAACAACTTTATGATGCAGTATGGGGTGAGGAATTCTTCGGGATGGATAATACGGTTATGGTTCATATACGAAGATTACGGGAGAAAATTGAAGAGCAGCCTTCCCATCCTAAGTATTTGCTTACCGTTAAAGGCTTAGGTTATAAACTGATGGTTGAGGATGAATAATTCATGAAATGGAAGCTGACGGGAAGGTATTTATTATCGGTTGTATTGGTTGTTATCCTAGTAGTTTTCATTAATATTGCTATTGCTTTAACCTTGCTCGTTGCTCAGTCAATTTTTGACATACCTTTATTACAAGAAAAGGAATCCTCTCCTGAACAATTTACTAGACAGTTTCAAAATAACATAGTTGTCTCGGATTCTGACGTGTCAATTACTGAAAAGGGAAAAAAGGAACTTGATAAAAAGAAGGCTTGGATACAAATATTAGACGAAAATGGCAAAGAAATTTATGGTTTTAAAGAGCCAGAAAAAATTAAGAAGAAATACACCCCTTCTGAAATTATTCAAATGTATAAGTATAGGGAAATTGATGCGAATACGACTGTTTATTTAGGAGAAAGAAAAGAAAATGGTAGAACATACAGTTACTTTATAGGAATTGACAATCCTAGATTAAATAAAGTTATTGTCTCATTGGACCTTGGAAATATTTTTCATGTCTTTAAATCAGGAACTTTTATTATTATTATTGATATTCTTATTGCTTTATTGGTCGGGTATTTTTTCAGTAAGCGTCTTACCCAGCCTTTATATACCTTAATGGATGGGATAAAAAAGCTAGCAAATAATGAATTTTATATAAATGATAAACCAAAAGGAATTTATAAAAATGTAATTGATAATTTAAACCACTTATCCGACCAATTAAAAGTGAATGAAATAGAAAGAAATAAATTAGATACAATGAAGGAAGAATGGATAGCAAATATTTCGCACGATATAAAGACCCCACTGTCCTCAGTTCAAGGTTATGCTGAAATGATAAAGGATCCCGAATATGACTTTACTATTGAGGAAATAAGGGAATATGCAGAGATTATTGAAACGAAATCACATTATATTAAAGAGGTGATTGAAGATTTAAATTTAACGACACGAATTAGGAATAAAGAACTTTCGTTAAATAAAAAGTGGATAAATATCGTGGCATTATTGCGTAATATTGTGATCGACATATTAAATGATCCGAAATATTCCGATCGAGATATCCAGTTTCATGTAAAAGAAGAGAAAATCATGCTTGAGGTGGATGAAACTCTGTTTCATAGAGCGATAAATAATTTAATTTATAATGCCATTGTCCATAATGAACGAGAAGTAAAAATCATTGTAAGTATTGAAAGAGCAGAACACACGCATATTGTAATAAAAGATAATGGTAAAGGGATAAAGAAGGCCGAGCTGAACAGAATCTTTGATCGTTATTACCGTGGAACCAATACGGGAATCGCACATAAAGGTTCAGGACTAGGAATGGCGATAGCTAATGATATTATTCAGGCACATGAGGGAGAAATTATGATTAACAGCGAAGTTGGTCATGGGACAACAATTGAAATTCAGATTTAGAACTTTAAGTAGGGACAATTTGTCTCTGCTTTTTTTATTCCCCTACCACCTTGATTTGCATAATTTTACATATTTATTAAAAGCAAGGAAATAATATCGATAACAAATATGTAAGGGGCAATGTACACATGGCTAATGAAAAAATAAAATTGACATCTGCCGAGATCGCTAGTATTTGGACAGGATATATGAACGATAGTTTGTCAAAATGTATACTAGGTTATTTTTTGCAGCATGTTGAAGATAAGGAAATTCGTTCTGTTGTTCAATTTGCTTATGACTTATCATCTGCCCATATTGAAAAGTTGAAGGAAATTTTTCAACAGGAACAAATTCCATTACCTATAGGTTTTACAAGTGAAGATGTTAATCTGAATGCCCCAAGGCTATATACTGACATGTTCATGCTTACATATATACTAAATATGGGGAAAGCTGGTTTACTTGCATATGGTGGATTTTGTGCGATGTCTGCAAGAAAAGATATTAGAGATTATTTTAGGGAAGGGCTTAAGGAAACATCCGACCTTTTTGATAAAAGTTCAGAAATCTCCTTATCGAAAGGTATATTTGTAAGAGCTCCTTTTATTGCTTATCCTTCAAAAACAGATTATGTAGATACCCATAAATATTTAAGTGGCTTTTCCTTTTTTAGCAAACAACGCCCATTAAATTCGGTTGAAATCGCCCATTTATATACGAATATTCAAACCAATTTGATGGGAGCAAAGCTAGCAACTAGTTTTGCTCAAGGCTCACCCAGAAAGGATATTCAACAATGGATGCTAAGAGGCAGAGATATATCAGAAAAGCACATTCAAGTTTTTACAAAAGCGTTGCTTAGTAACGGTATCCAACCACCCGTATCATCGGATATTAGTATTACTGATTCGATCACCCCTCCGTTCTCAGATAAGCTAACGATGTTTCATATGAGCCTGTTAAGTGCAACAGGGACGGGAAATTATGCTACTGCTGCCGCTGCAAGTCAGAGAAGTGATCTTATAATAAATTACGAAAGGCTATCACTTGAAATTGCACAATATGCGAAAGATGGAGCAGATATTATGATTAAATACGCATGGTTGGAGCAGCCGCCAGGTACCCAAGATAAAGATAAATTGGTAACGAAAAAGGAACAGCAATAATGAAATATTCCAATGACTGCATGAAGAAAGATAGGCAGATATTAAACTTCGAACATGATGGAGGATCGATGTTGATCTTCCTATTTTTTTTGTCGTTCATTTTTCAAAAATTATTACGATTCGGTACAGATAAATTCCTCAGCTTCGTATAGTTTGTTCCTTTTGTAAAAGCCAGTAGTGGGTTGTTAATCAAGCAAAATCGAGAAAAAGGATATTGACGAATGTGTATATAGTGTATATATTATATATATACGGTATATAAGGTGCTGAAAAATAAATGGATATAATTATATCAAATACATCTAAAGATCCCATTTATCAACAAATCATTAAGCAAATTAAAGAGCTTGTACTAAAAGGAGAGTTACTGGAAGGAGATTCTCTTCCGTCTATTCGCCAATTAGCAAAAGATTTGCAAGTAAGTGTGATTACAACGAAACGTGCCTATGAAGAGCTAGAAAATGAAGGATTTATCGTTTCAATTGTTGGTAAGGGATCATTTATTGCTAGTCAAAATCAAGAGTTGTTAAAAGAACGACGCTTAAAAATTATTGAAGAAAAAATATGTGAAATTATTGACGAAAGTAAACTTATTCATTTTTCGAAAGAAGAGCTCATTGAATTGATTAATATATTGTATGGAGATGATCCAGAATGACGAATGTAGTTGAATTTAATCATGTATCAAAATCCTTTAAAGATTTTTCGTTAAAAGATGTAACCTTTTCCATTAAAAAGGGGTATATTACGGGGTTCATTGGCTCTAATGGTGCTGGAAAAAGTACAACCATTAAGCTACTCATGAATCTATTAAAAAAGGATAGTGGTGACATTACGATTTTCGGACTTGATCAAAACAAATATAATCAAGAGATTAAAAGTCGTATTGGTTTTGTGTATGATGAGAATTGCTTTTATGATACTTTAACCATTAAAGAACTAAGGAAAATTATTGCCCCGATGTACCCGAAATGGAATGATGACCTTTTTTATAAATATGTCGACCAATTTCGTTTACCGGAGAAACAGCAGGTTAAAAGTTTTTCTAAAGGAATGAAAATGAAATTGGCGATCGTATTTGCTATTAGTCATGATCCAGAATTTATAGTAATGGATGAGCCAACCTCTGGACTAGATCCTGTGTTTAGAAGAGAAATATTAGAAATTTTACATGAAATTATGTTAGATGAACAAAAAACGATTTTCTTTTCCACTCATATAACTACCGATTTGGATCGAATTGCTGATTATATTACTTATATCCATAAGGGACAAATTTTATTTTCAAAGGAACGTGAGGAACTGCTTGCGGAATATGGAATAGTCAAAGGGAAAAATGATTTATTAGATAGAGATACAGAAAAAGAGTTTGTTAGTATTCGGAAGACAGGTGTTGGCTTTGAAGCATTAACTAGTAATGTGAAGAAAACAATGAATCTATTCGGCGATGAGGTTTTAATTGAAAAGCCTAGCCTTGAGGATATTATGTACTATACAGATAAGGGGAATTTGTCATGTACTCATTGATTTTAAAAGATATTCTTATGTTGAAAAAGATGTTATTACTGATTGTAGGATTTATAGCCTTATTTTATTTTTTAGAGAACCCTCCTGTAATGGCCATATCATTGGCAGGAATCATTTTCATTTCCAGTACAGGGAGTTTTGAAGATCGTAGCAATTCGCATATTATGTTAAATAGCTTGCCTATTAATCGTAAAAGTATTATCTCTTCCAAATATGTTGGGGCAATTTTGTTTGGAATATTTGCGACAGTTTTAGCGACACTATTTCAAATGATATTTTATTTTATATTGGATACGTATAATAAGCCGCTACCAAATGCAAATCAATTAGTGTTGGGTATGTTAATCATCCTTTTATTTTCGGCTCTATATTTTCCAATATTATATAAATTTGGAGAAAAATACACAAGAATCATCCTTATGATTGTTATTTTTGGATTTATTATTTTTGGGCAAATGGCGATGTATGCTTTAAAAGGTAATGTAGAAGTGTTTCAATTATTTCTTAATCAATTTACATTTACTCAGTTAACGATTACAGGTTTTGCAATCACAATCATCGTCTTTATATTTTCTTGGCTAGCCACGATAAAAATATACGAGGCTAAGGATTTTTAGGTAGTTAACTAATAATCGAACACAAAAGCTGCGGAGAATGTTTTCTGCAGCTTTTTACTATGCTCAAATTCACTTAAAATATTAAAATAATATTTAGTATATTTTGAAATAATATTAAAATGTTGTTCGGGTATAAAATTATTAATAAAACTGTTTTTCTAGAAAATACAATTGTATTTTTGGTTGTTAATTATTATTATAGAATAAACGATTTGAATTTTTAAGATAATTATTTAAAGCAAGTGGCTATTCATAAGACTTCTTTAAATCTTTAAATAAGTGATATCAAAAAATGAATGACAGCACGTAAGCTTTTTAAAGGGAGAGAGGATTCAAATGGCAAACAAAGAGTTAAAAAGAGGTTTAGAAGCTCGTCATATCCAAATGATAGCGTTAGGGGGTACCATTGGTGTTGGTTTATTTATGGGGTCAGCCAGTACGATTAAATGGACAGGGCCATCTGTATTGCTTGCCTACGCTATTTCGGGGATATTTATTTATTTGGTCATGCGTGCTATGGGAGAAATGCTGTATGTAGAGCCTAGTACTGGATCATTTGCGACCTTTGGACATAAATATATTCATCCACTGGCAGGGTATTTAACTGCATGGAGCAATTGGTTTCAGTGGGTTATTGTTGGGATGTCAGAAATCATTGCAGTTGGGCAGTATATGCAGTATTGGTTTCCGGATCTGCCTGGCTGGATACCAGGTATAATTGCCATGCTGATTCTTGGTGCAGCAAACCTGATTTCTGTCAAATCCTTCGGAGAAATAGAATTTTGGTTTGCAATGATCAAAATTATTACGATTGTATTGATGATTGTTGCAGGATTCGGTTTGATTTTCTTTGGTTTAGGTAATGGAGGGAACGCTATTGGCTTAGAGAACTTATGGAAACATGAAGGTTTTTTTACTGGTGGCTGGTCTGGCTTCTTCTTTGCACTATCTCTTGTCATTGCTTCTTATCAAGGAGTTGAACTTATAGGGATTACAGCCGGTGAAGCAAAAAATCCACAGCAAACACTAACAAAGGCTATTAAAAGTCTGATATGGCGTATATTAATTTTTTACATTGGTGCAATTTTTGTGATCGTAACTGTTTATCCATGGGATCAGCTGAATTCAATCGGCAGTCCGTTTGTTGCCACATTTGCGAAGGTAGGGATTACTGCCGCTGCTGGTATTATCAACTTTGTCGTCATTACAGCAGCAATGTCTGGCTGTAATAGTGGGATATTCAGTGCTGGACGTATGCTTTATACGCTAGGAGTGAATGGACAAGCACCAAAAGTGTTTACAAAGGTAACAAGTAGTGGGGTGCCCATATACGGAACAGTCGGTGTTATGCTAGGCTTAGCGATTGGTGTGATTCTTAGTTATATTGCCCCTGAGAATCTATTTGTCTATGTATATAGTGCTAGTGTGCTTCCCGGTATGGTGCCATGGTTTGTTATTTTAATTAGTCAAATTCGATTCAGGAAGGAAAAGGGAGCAGAAATGGTAAACCATCCATTTAAGATGCCTTTTGCTCCTTTTACAAACTATGTAACGATTGCCTTTTTAATAATGGTTTTAATAGGTATGTGGTTTAATGATGATACACGAGTATCACTTGTCGTAGGTATTATTTTCTTAGCCCTTGTAGTCATCAGTTATTATGTATTAAGTATTGGAAGTCGTTCTTCCAAAGTTGATAAAGAAAGGAAATAAATCCCTCAATTTTTATCCAATCCAGTAAGGGGATCGATCGCTCTTCTCCCTTTACTGGATGTTTAATGATCGTACTGATCCCTAAGTTTTTTCATTTCCTCTACTAAGTCTTTACCTATAATCGGAGCTAGTTTGTCGTATAACGGATATAGCTTCTTTGTCCACACTTTTCTTTCCTCATCGGTTAATTCATGTATTTGAATAGAAGATTTTTTTCGAATGAGCTGAAGCTGCTCTTCATTTAATTTTTCTGCTTGTTGTTGGTTCCAGGCAGTTGTTTCTGCCATTGCCTCGGTTAAAATCTGTTGAGTTTGTTCCGATTGCTTGTTCCAAAATGATTGATCCATTAAAACAACATAGCCTAGATAGCCGTGATTACTGATTGTCAAATACCTTTGAAGATTATAAAATTTCTTTGAATAGATATTTGATAATGTGTTTTCTTCTCCATCAATCTCTCCGGATTGTAAGGATTGAAAAGTAATATCAAATGCTTGTTGAATTGATTTTGCATCAAGTTGGTCGAATTGAGATTTTAAAACCTGACTTTGCATAATTCGAAAGGTTTGTCCTTTTATATCATTAGGAAAAATGATCGGCCCTTTATTGGATGTGAATTGTTTAAAACCATTTGTCCAGTAGGCTAACCCTTTCATTTGATCCTTTTCTAATGATTGTAATAACAGATGGCCAATTTTCCCGTTTAAACCTTTCTGAACAGCTTCATAATTAGGAAAGGCAAATGGTAAATCAAGTACCCCCCATTTACTAGATAAGGATCCAAGCTTTGATGTAGAAGGAGCAATAATTTGAACTTTATTTTCCTTCAATGCATTGATTTCCTCAATATCGGAATATAGCATCCCGTTTGGAAAAATTTCTACTCTAATTTTTCCATCGGATTTTTTATAGACAATATCCGCAAACTTTTTTGCAGCCAGCCCTTTTGGGGTGTTTTCAGCGACCACATGGCTAAACTTAAGAACAATTTGCTCGTTTAATCCTTCTTGTTCAGAATCATGAACCAGTTTATCATGAGGAAAAATGTATTTCATACCAAGTAGGAAAATAAAGATGACAATCAAAATTGAAAATAAAAGGACCATCCATTTTCTCATATGATTTTTCCTCCTTAATTGTTTGAAAAATTGTCCCTTTATAGAATTTTACTATAAAAAAGAAGAATTTATCATACCGGTGATAGAAGGTGATGACAAATGAAATTAAAGCAATTACCTATTCGTTGGAAAATGACCATTTTATCTTATACCATCGTCGTTTTTTCTTTACTAGTAGGCGGGACCTTCTTAATTGCTGATATTCAAAAGACAAAGGAACAGGAAATACAAACAAGTATTATGAATACCGCTAGAACTGTAGCGGAGCTTTCTGATGTAAAAAAAGAGGTTCAAGCACCTGATGGTTGGGAGCGATTAAATCCTTTGATCGAAGAGATTCGGTTGATAAATGAAGAGGATTATATTGTCGTGATGAATATGAATCGGGTTCGTTACTCACATCCGGTAAATAAACTATTAGGGACTGCTTCTACAACTAATGATGAAGAAGCAGCATTTGCGGAACATAATTATATTTCAAAAGCACGTGGTGAGGTTGGTACATTTCTAAGAGCCTTTTTTCCAGTTAAGGATCCAGATTTGAACCAGATTGGGGTCGTTGTTGTTGGTCATAGGTTACCATCATTTTTCGAGATTTTTACTGACTTAAAAAAGGAAATGATCATTATCACCGTTCTTACATTATCCGTAGGGCTAGTTGGATCATTTCTGCTTGCACGTCATATTAAACAGCAAATGTTTCATTTGGAGCCACATGAGATTGTCCGTATTTTAAATGAAAGAACAGCCACCTTTCATTCAATGCATGAAGGGGTAATTGCCATTGATTATAATGAAATCATTACTATTTTTAATGAGAGAGCCAAGGCCATTTTTTCCGTTGTTGGTGATGTAGTTGGCAAACCAATTAGAAGTGTATTGAATGATACACGGCTTCCTGAAATTGTTGAAAATAATCAAGCAGTATTTAATGAAACGATTATTGTTAGTGGAAAAACGATTGTTAGTAGTAGAATTCCTGTATTGATAGACAATCGCGTTGTAGGAGCTGTAGCTATCTGTCAAGATCGCACAGAAGTAGTAAAGATGGCTGAAGAATTAACCGGAGTAAGGAATTTTGTTGATGCATTAAGAGTTCAAAATCATGAACATATGAATAAATTACATACAATTGCTGGTTTAATTCAGCTTGGCAAGTCGGAGAAAGCTTTGGAATTAGCTTTTGAAACCTCAACCAAACAAGAGAATTTAGATCAATTTTTAAAGGATTCAATTAAAAATGATGCCATTGCCGGACTATTATTAAGTAAAATAAGAAGAGGAAGAGAATTGGGAATAGAGGTTTCAATTGATCCTAACAGCTATTTAACTACCTTCCCATATCAGATTGACCAGCATGATTTTGTTGTGCTCTTAGGTAATTTAATTGAAAATGCCTTTGGCTCATTTATGCATGTTGAAAGAAACGTGAAAAAAGTTGAGATCAGTATTGAGCAGTCTGAAGATATTTGTGCCATTTTAATAGAGGATAATGGATGTGGAATCCCAGAAAGTGATCTTCCTCATATATATGAAAAAGGTTTTACGAGAAATAAAAAAAATGGTTCTGGAATCGGCCTATATTTAATTAAACAAGCGGTTGATAAAGGAAATGGAGATATAATGGTTACATCAGTATCAGGGGAAGGGACAAGCTTCACAATTACTTTTCCTATGGGAGTAGGTGTTTGATAAATGTCAAATAAAACAATCAAAGTACTGTTAATAGAAGATGATCCAATGGTACGTGAAGTGAATAAAAGTTTTATTGAAAGTATTGATGGCTTTGAAATAGTAGGACAAGCGGGTGATGGCGAAGAAGGGCTTCGAATAGCTTCAAATAAAGATATTGATGTCGTCATTTTGGATATTTTTATGCCTAAGTTAGATGGGATTCATACATTACAAGAATTCAGAAAACAGAGATGGGATATTGATGTCATCGTTGTGTCTGCCGCCAAGGATAATGAAACGATTAATAGTATGCTTCAGAACGGTGCAATAGATTATATCATTAAACCATTTAAGTTTGAAAGAATGAAGAAATCATTAGAGAACTATCGCTTTTATAAAAACTCATTAAATAAAAGTAAGACATTTTCTCAAGAGGAATTGGACGCGATGATGAATGTCCGCCAAGAAACCGGGAGCAGTGGTACCCTCCCAAAGGGATTAAATATGTTCACATTGCAACAAATTACAACCTTTATGAAAGGAGAGAGTGTATCAAAGTCAGCGGAAGAAGTGGCAACTGCTGTTGGTATTGCGCGTGTGACTGCTCGGCGTTATTTAGACTATCTAGAAAAAACAGGGGTCATTCGTTTAGATGTACAATATGGCAGTGTAGGTAGACCAGTTAACCGATATGTTATGAATTAGACAGCTATCTTAAGACCAAAAAGACCAAAATGTCCTATATGAACACAAACTTCCTCGTTAACAAAGAAAGCGTTATCATCTACTTACAAGAAAATTCAATTTTCAGAGAAGGGATGTATACAATGAAGGGGAAGCGCATATATAAAAATTTAACCGTCCAAGTTTTAACTGCTATATTCATTGGTGTCATCGTTGGTTTAGTATGGCCAGATGTTGGGAAACAAATGAAGCCACTTGGAGATACATTTATAAATGCTGTAAAAATGCTCATTGCACCAATCATATTTTTGACCATTGTTTTAGGAATTGCAAAGATGGGGGACATGAAGAAGGTTGGTAAGGTCGGCGGAAAGGCAATCATTTATTTTGAGATTGTAACTACACTTGCACTTATCATTGGTTTGCTCGTCGTCAATATTTTACATCCTGGATCAGGATTGGATCCAGACAAACTTCCGAAGGGGGATATCTCCCAATACACAAGCGATGGAGAAAAATTGAATTGGGTTGATTTTCTTACCCATATTGTACCTCATAGTATGGTAAGTGCCTTTGCAGAAGGGGATATATTGCAGGTTCTATTTTTTTCTATCCTATTTGGTGTTGGTTTAGCCGCATTAGGTGAAAAAGGGAAAAGTGTCATCGACTTCTTTGATAAAATTTCACAGGTATTCTTTAAAATTATTGGATATGTTATGAGAGCGGCTCCTATTGGAGCATTCGGTGCAATTGCTTATACCATTGGAACATTTGGTCTTCAATCATTAGTTCCATTAGGAAAACTAATGATTTCAGTTTATGTTACAATGTTCCTGTTTATCTTTGTCGTTTTAAATTTAATTTGTCGGAAATATGGATTTAGTTTATGGAATTATCTTCGTTTTATTAAAGATGAATTATTAATCGTATTAGGTACAAGTTCTTCTGAATCTGTTCTACCTAGAATGATGGATAAAATGGAGAAGTTTGGCTGTTCTAAATCTGTAGTTGGTCTGGTTATTCCAACAGGCTATTCTTTCAATCTAGATGGAACATCTATCTATCTAGTAATGGCCACAGTATTTCTTTCACAAGTTTTCGGTATTGATTTAACGATTGGCCATCAAATTACTATTATATTAATTCTGATGCTAACATCAAAAGGCGCAGCAGGTGTAACGGGTAGTGGGTTTATTGTATTGGCTTCAACACTTTCAGCTTTACACATTATCCCTATTGAGGGATTAGCCTTATTATTAGGGGTTGATCGTTTTATGAGTGAAGGCAGATCAATCGTAAATCTTATTGGAAATGGCGTAGCAACGATTGTTGTGGCAAAGAGCGAAAAAGAATTTGATGAATCAAAACATGCAGAAGCAATTATGGAAATGAAACAAATGAAACAAGCAACCACAAGCATATAAGATATGGGATCAATTCTCCGCGATATAAAAAATCGTAGGAGGAATGGTCTTTTTTTTTCGTTAAAGAACATAGTAAGATACGATTTTGCACAAAATGGTTTAAAGGAATGAAGTTTGAAGGTAATATATTGGAAAAGGAAATAAATAGAATGGCTAAAGGTATTGAGATAGAGTTTGGTGTACAATGTGAACTTACCTATACACCAGATTACCCACCATTATATAATAACCCTGAGCTAACAGCCTTGGTAGCAGAAAGTCTAAGAAATATAGACGGCGATGAAGATATTAAGGAGATAAAGGAATTCCCTGCACTAGCACCGTCAGAAGACTTTGCTTATTATGCGGAAAAATTCCCAGCTTGTTTCTTTTATATCGCTTGCTCTCCAAAGGGAGTATCCGAACCTTAGTTTAATCCAAAATTTGATATAGATGAAGATGCACTTTTAGTAGCAGCGAAGGCAGTCGGCCAAGTGGTTTGTGAATACTATCAATTGAACTAATTTGTAAATAGATAAAAGTTGTTGTCTATAAGACAACAACTTCGGTAACTAGATTTATTTTGTATAATTATCGAAATATCCTTGAATAAAGATAATCGGTGTACCTTTATCTCCACTTCCAGAGGTTAAATCAGATAATGATCCTATAAGGTCAGTTAGCTTTCTTGGTGTAGTACCTTGTGCTTCCATTGCCCCTGTAAGATCGGAATCTTTATTATCGATGTATTGTGAAATGGCTTGTTTTAATTCTTCGCCCTTTAAGTGAGCAAAATTATTATCTGCAAGATATTTTAGTTTTACTTCATTCGGTGTTCCGTTCAATCCTGCTGTATAAGCTGGTGAAACAACTGGATCAGCAAGCTCCCATATCTTACCGACTGGGTCCTTGAAAGCTCCGTCTCCATAAATCATGACTTCCACGTCTTTACCTGTTTTTTCCTTTATTGCTTGTTGGATGTTATCAACGACTGGTTGACAGTTACGTGGGAAAAGCTTCACACTTTGTTCTGTTGACTTGTTTGATCCGAGCAGACCGTAATCTTCATTATATCCACTACCATCAATAGACTTAGATAAGATGTTATCTAGGCTAAATATTTTTTCCCCGCCATTTGCTTTTAGAATTCTCTTTGTTCTAAATCTAGAATGGATATCACAAGTAAGGACATTTTTTGTATAATCCAAAATTGTTTTTGGATTATTTGAGAAAATTACTTCACATTCCACACCGTATTCTTCGATTAATGATTTATAGTAATCAATATAATCTACACCAGTAAATGGGTGTTTATTGTAGCCGAAATACTCCCTGAATTGTTTTTCTGTTAATACGTCAGTCCATGGGTTTACACCTTTTTCATCAAGTATTTCAAGATCTACTAGATGATTCCCTACCTCATCAGAAGGGTAACTTAGCATAAGAACAATTTTCTTTGCTCCCTTTGCAATACCGCGTAAAACAATAGCAAAACGATTACGACTTAAAATGGGGAAAATAACACCAACTGTATCTTCACCAAATTTTTCTTGAACGTCCTTGGCAATGTGATCAATGGTTGCATAATTTCCTTGAGCACGAGCAACAATAGACTCTGTCACTGTTACGATATCTTTATCATTAATTGCAAAGCCTTCCACTTCTGAAGCCTTTAACACGCTATCAACAACAATTTCTTCAATATTGTCACCTTGATTGATTATAGGACAACGAAGTCCTCTAACAACTGTTCCAACTACTCTTTCCAAAATAATCTCTCCTAGTAAAGTGTATTTGAAAGTCTCTCTTAAAACTTGGTTACATTTTCTACTGCCAAATTTTACTTATCGGTTAAGTAGAAAATAGCGCGATATCATTTATATTTTGGCTTTAACCTACATATGAAAAGCCAATGGAAAATACCTACTTGTAATATACCTCTTTCTAATGTTATAAGTGAAATTAATATCTTTAATATTAGATATAAGGAGAATTTATAATGATTGGTAAATTGGATTTATATAAAGTATTTTGTAAGGTAGCACGTTGCAAAAGCTTTTCAAAGGCTGCAAGAGACCTATATATGACCCAACCAGCTGTGAGCCAAGCAATTATGCAATTAGAAAGAGAGCTTGATACAAGATTGTTTAACCGGACACCAAAAGGGGTGTCTTTGACTAATGAAGGAAATTTATTATTTGAGTATGTTTATTCGGCCATAAATTTAATTAATGTTGGTGAAGAAAAGATACTAGAATTTAAAAATCTTACAACAGGGGAATTAAGGATTGGTGTTGGTGATACGATTGCTCGATATTTCTTACTTCCGTATTTCGAACTGTTTCATAATCAATATCCAAACATTAAATTTAAAATTGTAAATGGTACAACGATAGAGCTATGTTCTTTATTGAAATCGGGTGAGGTAGACTTAGTTATTTGTAATCTCCCTCTTGAAGACTCAACTCTCTTTATTAGATCATGCATTGATATTCACGATATTTTTGTTTGTGGAAAGGACTATAAACATCTTGCATCAACTCCAATACGGCTTGAAGAATTAGTTCAGCTACCGTTGATATTATTGGAAAGAAACTCCAACTCGAGAAAATATGTAGAAGATTATATGCTATCGAAAGGATTGCAGATCTCGCCGGAAATTGAATTAGGTTCCCATGATTTATTATTAGAACTTGCCAAAATTAATCTTGGCATAGCATGTGTGACAAAAGAGTTTTCTCAAGAGTATATAAATAAAGGATTGTTATATGAAATCCCCCTCATTGAGGAAATCCCAAAACGCTCCATTGGGGTCTGCTCTTTAAAAAGTGTGCCATTATCACCCTCCTCAACAAAATTTGTGGAAATATTGGAAAGAGAATTGAAGGATGGATAGGATAAGCATCCGTATATTGACAACATAATAAGTTATTGTCATAATAAGATTAATTGAAATATTGGTACCTTTAATTCAGTCCAGAGAGGCTGACAAGGACAGCGGAAATTTATAATCAAACACTAGTGGTGTAATTAGATTACACCCTTCTGTTTGATTATAAATAGAAGGGTTTATTGTCAGATGACGGCAATAAACCCTTTTTTAGTTTATAGGCTTGTTCAAAGGACCATTTTCAAATCAACTTTGGGGGAATACGTATGGAAAAAGTGGACTTGGAATTTTCGTTACAGCCTGTACCAAAAGGGCATCGAAATGGTTTTTGGAAGATTCTCGCTGTTATGCTTGGATTTACATTTTTCTCAGCAAGTATGTGGTCTGGTGGAACATTAGGGAACGGTTTATCATTTACTTCATTTATTTGGATTGTGTTAACGGGTAATTTGATCCTTGGCATTTATACCGGTGCATTAGCCTATATTGCAGCAAAAACAGGGCTATCCACCCATTTGTTAACCAGATATGCTTTTGGAGAAAAAGGATCCTATCTATCCTCTCTTTTATTAGGAATTACTCAAGTAGGTTGGTTTGGTGTAGGTGTGGCAATGTTTGCTGTTCCGGTCCAAAAAGCAACAGGTCTTAATGTGTATCTATTAATTTTTATTTCAGGAATTTTAATGACGATTACCGCAATTTATGGAATAAAGGCTTTAGCAATATTAGGTGTAGTTGCTGTGCCATCTATAGCAATCTTAGGAAGCTATTCTGTACTAGAGGCAACAGAAAAAGCTGGTGGATTTCAAGGGTTAATGGAATATCAGCCTTTAGAAGCGATGGGAGTAGCCACTGCGTTAACAATTTGCATTGGATCCTTTATTAGTGGTGGGACACTGACGCCCGACTTTGCTCGATTTGCTAAGACACCGCGGTCTGGCGTTGTTTCAACGGTTATTGCTTTTTTTCTTGGTAATTCGCTAATGTTTCTATTTGGAGCAGTCGGTGCGATCGTTTATGGTAAGTCAGATATATCTGATGTGATGTTTCTGCAAGGGTTAATCATTCCAGCGATTATCGTATTGGGTCTAAATATTTGGACAACTAATGAAAATGCTCTATATGCATCAAGTTTAGGATTCGCAAATATTACTAAAATATCAAAAAAGAAAATTGTCATTTTTAACGGTCTGGTCGGAACAGTAGCAGCTATGTGGTTATATAATAATTTCGTTGAATTTTTAACATTACTTGGATCGATATTACCATCAATTGGTGCCATTATTTTAGCAGATTATTTTCTATTGAATCGTGGCAAATATAAGAAATTCGAAGCGATGAAATTTAAAAACGTTAATTGGATAGCCATCATTGCATGGATTATAGGTGTAGCCGCCGCAAACCTCATACCGGGAATTCCTCCTATTAATGGGCTCATTGGAACAGCGGTTGTTTATATTATTTTAATGAAATTGGTATCTAAACGTGTGAATAATGAACAGCTACAAGAATTGAAGGGAGAACTAATGAATGATTATTAAACAGGCAAAGCTGAGAGGAAAAGAAGGGATCTGGAACATTGTTGTACAAGATGGAAAGATTAGTAAAGTAACAGAATCATTGGATGATGTTTCAGGTCATGAAATTTTTGATGTAGAAGGGGCTCTTGTACTTCCTCCTTTCATTGAACCACATATTCATCTAGACACGACCTTAACTGCTGGTGAACCTGAATGGAATAAAAGCGGTACATTATTTGAAGGGATTCAAAGATGGTCACAAAGAAAAGAAACATTAACACATGAAGATGTGAAAACAAGATCGAAAACTGCATTGAAATGGCAAATTGCTCAAGGAATTCAACATGTCCGCACACATGTAGACGTAACAGATCCCAGTTTAACAGCATTAAAGGCAATGCTTGAAGTGAAAGAGGAGATGGCTCCATATGTAGATATTCAACTCGTTGCTTTTCCACAGGAAGGAATTCTTTCTTATCCAAACGGAATAGAGCTGCTTGAGGAATCACTAAAAATGGGAGCAGATGCTGTGGGAGGGATTCCTCATTTTGAATTTACACGTGAATATGGTGTGGAATCCTTAAAAAAGGCCTTTGACCTAGCTGAAAAATATGATCGTTTAGTAGATATTCATTGTGATGAAATAGACGATGAACAATCCCGCTTTGTAGAGGTAGTTGCCAAAGAGGCTTATGAGCGTGGGATAGGTGCTCGAACGACTGCAAGCCACACTACTGCTATGGGATCTTATAATGATGCTTATACGTACAAGCTTTTTAGATTATTAAAGCTTTCTTCTATTAATTTTGTATCGAATCCTTTAGTCAATATTCATCTTCAAGGGAGATTTGATTCGTATCCAAAAAGAAGAGGTTTAACGAGAGTAAAAGAATTACAAGAAGCAGGCTTAAATATTTGTTTTGGACATGATGATATCTTTGACCCATGGTATCCACTAGGAACAGGAAATATGCTTCAAGTATTACATATGGGGATTCATGCTGCACAGTTAATGGGATATGATCAAATCGTAAACTCCATTGATTTAATTACTAATAATAGTGCAAAGACTTTACAAATTGAGGATGCCTACGGAATTGAAGAAGGAAAACCAGCTAATTTTATTGTTTTATCTGCAGAAAATGAATATGAAGCCATTCGTAAACAGGCAACCGTCAGATATTCCTTTAGAAATGGCAAGATCATAGCTGAAACGAAGCCAAGTGAAACAACTGTATCCTTCGGAGAAAATATGGAAAAGGTTAATTTTAATAGATAATGATGGAGGCACAATTTGTGCCTCTTTTTTAATCGATAGGAAGGTATACCATTCAATCGATTTTAAAAAGTTATATTGCTCGATATTTTTGTCCATTTCTAATAGCTAGCCCCCTTTATGTCAACTAACCTAGTGTCGATTTTACCCGTTTGAAACATATGGGTTGTTGGGTTTAACATACAATCTATACATTTCTAGGCTCTAGCTACTTATATACTTAGCGATATATTTGAAACTTTTAATAGATTGAGTAATAGCAGGATCCTTTCTTTGTAATATTCCTACTAGAAAAGTAATACGGTTGTTATCTTGAATATTTTCAAGTATGGTATATAGAAAAAAAGCATAGGAACAACAAAATAATAAAATGAATGGGTGAATCGAAGATGTCTAAAACGATTGTTGAAAAATTAAATTTAACTAAATATGCAAAAGTAGCAGTTTTAAATATGCCTGTAGATAAAGATTATCTATCCGGACTAAAGGGCTACAACACTGAGCTTAACGATAATACTTACGATCTTATTTTTGCTTTTGTATTAGATATGGAATCATTACAAGCGATGGTACACAAAGTAATTGAAGGGAATTATTTGAATGAAAAAGGCTATCTCTTTTTGGCTTATCCAAAAAAGGGGAATAAAGTATACCCAACTTATATCCATCGTGATGAGTTATTGAGTGGATTAGGTGCTGACGATCAGGGCTATATTGGAACAAGCGATATTAAATTTGCACGAATGGTAGGTTTAGATGATGTCTTTACGGTTGTTGGTTTAAAGGAGGCATCTCGAGAGAAAACAAAGCCAAAGACTACAGCGAGCCAGTGTGTAGATGATTATGTTGCAATGATTCCAGAAGTTGAAACAGAATTAAAAGATAATCCGGATTTACTTGCCTTTTATCAATCTCTTACTCCTGGCTATCAAAAGGATTGGGCACGTTATATCTACAGTGCAAAGCAAGAAGCGACTAGGAAAAAACGTCGTGAGGAGATGAAGCAGATACTTAGAGAGGGGTATAAAAGTAGGGATCTCTATCGTAGGGATAGAATGGAGTGATTTTTCCCCTGTTTAAATGAATATATGACATGTGTACTGTATTGGAGCATGTGTTTATTTTACGCGGGTAAGAAGCTATCTGACCAAGAAGGGCAATGAAAATAATTCTTTCTGGATGGGGCTCATACATAACAATGGAGCCCTCTTTTTTTTGAACCATCAGTCTAATTTCATCCCGGTTAAAATGGAGGTTAATGTCATTCATTCTCTCCTGTTCATTTGAAATATCCTATTGTCATATATATTTCAAAAGGGAGAACAAATAAATATCACAAAAAAATTTAGAATAGCTTAGAAAAGGGACACAAGAGCTGTGTCCCTTCTACTAGTTAATATACTTTATCTCCATTGAAAATCGAATTCTTAACGACTACATAATCTACATTTCGAATAGCATCTAGTTTATTTCCTCCGGCATACGAAATAGAGGATTGCAGGTCTTGTTCCATTTCTATTAATGTATCGATTAAAGATCCTTTGTGTTCCACAAGCATTTTTTTGCCTTCTACATTTTTTCTCTCACCCTTTTGGAACTCTGATGCTGAACCAAAATATTCTTTATAAAGTTTCCCATCTTTGTTAATAGTTTCTCCAGGTGATTCTTCATGACCGGCAAACAATGACCCAATCATGACCATTGAGGCACCAAAACGTATTGATTTGGCGATATCGCCATGTGTACGAATTCCTCCATCAGCAATAATTGGTTTGCTGGCAGCTTTTGCACACCATCTTAGTGCAGCTAATTGCCAGCCGCCAGTTCCAAATCCAGTTTTTATTTTTGTAATACAAACTTTCCCAGGACCAATTCCAACCTTTGTTGCATCTGCTCCTGCATTTTCTAGTTCTCTCACTGCTTCAGGGGTCCCTACATTTCCAGCAATAACAAAGCTTTGAGGTAAATGCTTTTTAATATGTTGAATCATAGCGATTACAGCATTGGAATGTCCGTGTGCAATATCAATCGTAATATAATCAGGTATAAGATTAGCATCAGCTAATTGTTGTATGAAAAGATATTCCTCTTCCTTTACTCCTACACTTATGGAGGTAATTAATCCACGTGATTTCATGTCTTTAATAAAATCAATTCTTTTCTCGGGCTGAAAGCGGTGCATGATATAAAAATAACCGTTTTCTGCTAAATAAATTGCGATGTTCTCATCTATAATGGTTTGCATATTTGCAGGCACCACAGGGAGTTTAAAGGTATGTTCACCTAATTTAATTGTTGTATCACATTCAGATCGACTATTTACAATACATTTTGCGGGTATTAATTGAATATCTTCGTAATCAAATACATTTTCCATCGTTAACACTCCTATAGACGAATATTATATATATCATTCATTAAAATCGTTCGTATATTATGTAATTTACCTTAAAATTGTCTTTCTGTCAAAGTATTTACTAATTTTATACGAGTAATCCTTAAAAAAGGATATGAAAATGTGAGGGATTGACAAATGACACCGTGTCATTTATTCTGATATTAGATTGAAGTGACAATGTGTCATATTGAGGTGGGAAGATGAAAAACGAGAATAAATATTTAAAGAAACTAATGAAGCTAATAGAAGATTTGAAATTACAGGGGATCAATGTCTCCTTGTGTAAAAGACCCAGTATAAAAAGTGAATAGAGCGGGAAGATTAAAAAAGTTAATAATTTATTAACTATTAAGGAGAAATATATGGAAGTAAAAGAAATCATCGATTTGCCAAAAATGAAATCTTTAAAGCAAGATCTAATTCGCTTTATGATGTCTTATAAATTTGCATTAAGTGAAGTAAATACAAAAATAGATATTTTAAAGCAGGAATTTCAATATATTCATGATTACAATCCTATTGAACATGTGTCATCACGTATCAAGTCCCCTGAAAGTATATTAAAAAAGGTTTATAAGAAAGGCTGTCCTCTCTCGTTATCTAGTATAAGGGAAAATATTAGGGATATTGCTGGAATTCGTATCACCTGCTCGTTTATATCTGACATTTATGAAATAAGCAGCATGCTCCAGAAACAAAAGGATATAACAGTTATTGAATGTAAGGATTATATTAAACATCCTAAACCAAATGGATATCGTAGTTTACATTTAATTATCCAGATTCCTATCTTTATGTCAGACAGAGAGGATCATATTTTTGTAGAAATCCAAATCCGCACGATTGCAATGGATTTCTGGGCAAGCTTAGAACATAAAATATACTATAAGTGTAATAAAGAGGTACCACAAAAAATGAAAGACGAGCTTAAACAGGCGGCTGATTCATCTGCCTTACTAGATAAAAAGATGGAAAAAATCCATAATGATATGAACAAATTAAAGGAAAGCATTGAGATTGAGGAGAATATGCAGGAGCTTCAAATCAACGATGACAAGTTCCATCTTCCATCTGCTTTTTTAACGAACGATATACATGAGGAAAATGATAAGTAATAGGAGAGTTAAAATTGCCGAAACTAACTTTTTTTAATTTACCAGAGATTAAGAAACAAACATTAATTAATGCTGCTAAACAGGAGTTTTCAAGAGTGCCATTGTTTGATGCTTCCATTGCTAATATTGTAAAGGCCGCAGGAATTCCTCGTGGTAGTTTTTATCAGTATTTCGAAGACAAAGAGGATGCCTTTTTTTATTTATTAAATGAACATTCAAAAAGTAAGAAGCAACAATTTATTTTTTTCTTAAATAAATATGATGGCGATATTTTTAATACAATGGCTGAATTTTATCAATTGATGATTAAAGATGAGGAGGATCTCAATTTTTTAAAGAATGCATTTTTAAATATGACGCACAAAATAGAACGTTCTTTTGAGAAGATGGTTAGTGATAATGAAAGCAGTGGGAATTTTAAAGAAATTAGTTCGATTATAGATAAAGAACAATTGAATATTACGAATGACGGGGAGCTAGTCCATGTTCTGCAAATTATTATGGCAGTTACATTACGAAATATTGTAGATAATTTTGCAAAAGACCTACCCTATGAGGTGGCGGTAAAAAACTATATGATTGAAATAAATTTATTAAAAAAAGGTTTATCGAAATAATTTTAAAGAAGAAACTATAGATTTCCACTACTTCCTATTAATTATTTTAGTATAACGAATTTTTTGATAAATTATTTTTTCTTTAGCACCAATTATTGTTGGGTTATAATAGGAAAGTTCGTAATACTAAATATTTTAATTAAGGAGGTTTTAACATGAAAAAGACATGGGTTTCTTCGGTAATCAATCTTGTTCTTTTAGTATGTTTGGTATTTGTACTGTTTATATACAAGGGACCACAACCTTCACAAACAGCAGCAAATGCTAGTGCGCATGGAACAACTGCTTCAGCTGGTGATCCGGAAGGGATTGTTAAGAAAAATTGTATCACTTGTCATGGAGATAACTTACAAGGTGGAGCTGGACCGGAGCTGGCTAAAATCGGATCTAAGTATGACCAAGGTGAGATCGAGAACATTATTAATAATGGAAAGAATGGAAGAATGCCTGCTGGTCTTATTTCTAAGGATGATGCGAAGAGTGTTGCTGAGTGGTTATCACAAAAGAAATAAGTGCTACATATTAGAAGAACCTGACCCCAAAGGGGATCAGGTTCTTTTTTTGTCGTTTCTAGAAAAAAGATGTCCAATTAAATACAACTGACCATACTAGGGTATTTAATACTAGACCCGTGATTAAAAGAGCCCAACTATTTTTCTTCTGCTCCCAACATGCAACGATAACTGCTAAACCAATTGGGACCCCTATAAACGCTAACCATGGGAATGTGTCATTGGCTTTGAAAAGATAAATTGCTAGGCTAGCTGTTAATAATATTGATAATAGAATTTCACTGAAGAGAGAAAGTTCAGCTTTATTGTGAGTAGACATTGTATTTCTCCTTGCAAAGAATTTTTTGTTAATTGTTAATTATCTTTAAAAAACTTTTTTTCTTGATTTAGTGATTTTTCGATTCAATCGGCGTATAATGTTTTTTGTTATTTCGTTTTCCTAAATATAAGTATACTATTTTTTTATCCGTTTAAAAAGGAGTGAGCTCTAATTTAATATGGAACAGGCAAATCATCAAAATGATCAGGAACATGTACTTGTTTCGCATCTGACTGAATTAAGAAAACGGATGATCATCGTTATTGTTTTTTTTATACTTTCTTTAATATTAGGATTTTTCGTATCTTCTACCATTTTAAACTTTATAAAAGACCAACCATCTGCGGTGGATATAGAGTGGAATGTATTTGGATTTGGAGACGGAATTACCATCTATTTAAAATGTGCACTTATTGTTTCAGTATTAATCACTTTACCTGTTGCCTTATATCAAACGTGGAAATTTGTGAAACCAGGATTAACTGAACAGGAGAAAAAAGGTACATTTATTTTTATTCCGATTTCATTTTTCTTATTTATTCTAGGCGTAGTTTTTAGTTATTTTGTCTTGTTCCCGATGATGCTTCAATTTTTAACTAAAATCAATCAGACAATCGGAGCAACAGAAACATATGGAATTAATCAGTATTTTAAGCTGATGTTTGGAATTATATTTCCAATCAGTATTATGTTTGAGTTGCCTGTCATCGTCATATTCCTTACGAAGGTTGGTATTGTAAATCCGAAGTTTTTACGGAAAATCAGAAAAGTGGCGTATATGGTGTTAGTTGTTATAGCTGCAGCCATAACTCCACCTGACTTTGTATCGGAAATATTAGTAAGCATTCCTTTACTTCTTTTATTTGAGATTAGCATTATTTGCTCAAGCTCAATTTATAAGAAAAAAGTAAGAGATTCATAGTTTTATAAATATTAATTTTAGGAGTGAATATTTCATGTTTAGTTCAATTGGAATTCCAGGACTTATTATTATTTTAGTTCTTGCATTAATTTTATTCGGACCTGCTAAATTACCACAACTAGGAAAAGCGGTGGGGGATACCCTTAGAGAATTTAAAAAATCAACAAAAGAGGTTGTTGATGAAGTAACAGAGCCTTTTGAATCAGAAGAAAAAAAGGAAACTAAAAATTAATTGCTATTCAGGTATTTAGTATTTCATTTTTACACAATGATGAAATTCTAACTCCATAGTCCCAACAAACAGTAGCTTTAACTCAATATTGTAACGGGTTAAGATTATTCTTTTGTTAAATCAGATTATTTAGTAATGATAATTGGGGGTTTTTTGTGTGTCAGATAAAAAAAATCAAAATGGTGTACAAGATAGTTCAAGACGTGTTTTCTTGAAAAATTCCGGATTGACCGTCGGTGGAATCATTGTCGGTGGTGCATTAGGTTCTCTGATTGGGAAAAAACCTAGTTCAAAACCAGCATCAACAATGAGCGGTGGCCATGAAATGTCTGGTTCATCTAATCCGTCAAGAGCATTGATGTATTTTACAAAACAAGAGGATTTTACGACAATTGAAGCTGCAGCAGAACAGATTTTCCCAAAAACGGATGTTGGTCCGGGAGCAAAAGATCTAGATGTAGCTTATTATATTGACCATCAATTAGCAGGGAACTGGGGATTAAACACAAAAGAATATATGTCTGGTCCTTTTTCTCCAGCTGATTCTGTTCCTGAGCTAGGATATCAAACACATCTAAAACGACATGAAATATTTGATCTTGGAATTCAAGCTTTAAATGATACTGCACAGAAGAAACATAAGAAGAAGTTTCATGAGCTTGAAGACGATCAACAGATTGCTATTTTAAAAGATTTTGAAGCAGATAAAGTAAAACTTAATGGAGCAACTACCGCGAGTAACTTTTTTGCTTTATTAAGAAAGGCAACCATTGAGGGAGTTTATGCTGATCCAATGTACGGTGGAAATAAGGATATGGCTGGTTGGAAAATGAAAAAATTCCCAGGACATCAAATGTCTTATAAGGATATTATCCAAAAAGATTCATTGGTGAAGATGGATCCTAAAAGCTTAAGCTCTATGTGATAAATTTTCTAATAGAAGGTGACTAGTGATGGCAAAGAAATTACCAAAAACGGATGTAGTAACGGTTGGTGTAGGCTGGGTTGGTGGTATTATCGCTGCTGAGCTTACAAAAAAGGGATATAAGGTAGTAGGTCTAGAACGCGGAAAAGGTCGTTCTACGGAAGATTATTTAAAAGTACATGATGAATTACGTTATGCTCAACGTTATGAACTAATGCAGGATTTATCTAGAGAAACGATAACTATTCGTCATGATCTGAAGAAAAAGGCATTACCATATCGCGAATGGGGTGCATTCCTGTTTGGTGATGGATTAGGTGGTTCTGGTGTTCACTGGAACGGACAAACGTATTTATTTTTACCATATGATTTTGAAATTTATTCTAAAACCGTTGAACGTTACGGCAAGAATAAAATTCCTAAAGGTATGACAATTCAAGATTGGGGAATAACTCATGATGAATTATTGCCTTACTATAATACATTCTTGAAAATGTCAGGTATTTCTGGAGAGCCAAACCCATTAAAGGGTTCACCACAATACAAATATCCGACAAAGCCAATGCTTGATAGCCCTGAAATGAAATTATTTAAAGAGGCAGCGAATAAACTTGGATATCATCCATATAGTATGCCATCAGCCAATCTTTCAGAAAACTACACAAATCCAGACAATATTAGTCGTGGTGCATGTCAATATTGCGGTTTCTGTGAAAGATTTGGTTGTGAGTATGGAGCCAAAGCAGATCCTGTCGTAACGGTTCTCCCAGTTGCTGAGAAGACTGGTAATTATGAACTACGTACACATTCTGTTGTTCGTAAAGTCTTACATAGTGGTGGGAAAGCTACAGGTGTGCTATATGTTGATACTCGTACGGGTGAGGAATATATTCAAGAGGCAGAAGTAGTTCTACTATCTGCTTATCAAATGAATAATGTCAAGATCATGTTAAATTCAAATTTAGGTAAGGCTTATGATCCAAAAACAGGACGAGGTGTAATTGGTAAAAACTATGCATATCAAGTAAACTTTGGTGCTTCTACTGGATTCTTTGATAATGAATACAATGCATTTGCTGGGGCAGGAGCATTGGGCGCTAATCTTGATGATTTTAACGGAGATTTCTTTGATCACTCTGATTTAGACTTTATTCACGGGGCTAATATTAGATATGGCCAATCTGGAAATCGTCCAATTCAAAATAATGCTACACCTGCAGGTACACCTACATGGGGTAAAGAATTTAAAGATGCATCTGTTAAATATGCGAATCGTACCATTTCAATCGGTGCGCAAGGTGCTTCTATGCCGTGGCAAGACAATTATTTGGATTTAGATCCAACATATAAAGATGCCTTTGGTGACCCACTTATTCGTATGACATTTAACTGGAAAGATCAAGATAGGCAATTAAGTAAATTTCTTGGTGAGAAGACTGCAGGAATGTTAAAAGAAATGGGAGCAACAAAAGTTAATCAAGGTGGCCAAAAAGTTGGCAACTTCGATGTTCGAAACTATCAATCTACTCATAATACTGGTGGTTCAATTATGGGAGCAGATCCTGAAACAAGTGCTCTTAATAATTACTTACAAATGTGGGATTGTGAAAATGTATTCTCAGCAGGTGCGAATGCTTTTGGACATAATTCCGGCTATAATCCAACAGGAACAGTCGGTGCATTAGCATACCGTGCTGCAGAAGGTATTGAGAAGTATCTTAAAAAAGGCGGTTCACTAGTTTAATTTTTAATTGATGAAGGCAAACTGTATATTTATCCAAGGGTCTGTGCTCACATGTGGGGCCAGACCCTTTTAGTTTCTATAGTCTTTTTTATCAAAAGCTGTATTTTGTATCGTTTGTTGCTTTTAAAAGCCCTGCTGCCGACTTTTACCCTTCGATACAAGGTTCAGCTGTTTTAAGGAAGATTTGCAGCTCTTTTCTCAGTAATGAAGAGACCTGTTTTTATTCGTCCATACACTAATAACAGCAATGTTTGAGAAAAGTGCCTTTATATTATGGATTTAAAATAAGTGTATGACCTTTCTTCGTATTTAAAGAAGTTTGATGATAGGTACCATTTGCCCAAGCATTTAATTGATTGTGGTACCACTTGCTTTTTAAATGCCCGGATTGTCCTGGACCGACCAAATGATATGCTGAATCCATGTTTGCAGTATCAATGACAAATCTCCAGGATCCCCCGTGGTTAACCGTTCCATCATTTTTATTGGCTGCAGCCTGTACAGTCACACTAGAACCGCCTACTGGAATACGGCCGTCACTATTAAATAAGTAATTTAACGGTTTTACACTTGAAAGTGGGTGTGGGAAATAGAGTTGGTGGTATTCACCCCATGACCATTTACTAACAGAATTACCTTGTTCATCTTTTATTTCATTAATGGCAAGCTCAAAAGATTTTTTGAGTACGGCTTGTAATCCACCATTCTCCTTTATCCAGGGACCAGGATTCCCTTCTGCAGCATGCCTTAAAAGCTCATCGACTGCCTGTTTTCTTCCCCCAAACTTTTCGAGCATCTCGACTGAAATTTCCTTATTAAATAGAACATCAGAGATTTTTGTCATCCATCGATTAAAAATAAGAGGAGCAGCTAACTCTTCATTATCAACAAAGTTCCATTCTTTTAATTGTTGAATCGCTTCTTTTTCCGTTTTATCTTTTATTCCTTTTATTTCATTAAGAAAAATTGGAACAAACTCTTTAGCCTGTAGATTCATCTTATCCATCTGTAGATCGCGCATATCCTTTGCTGTAATTTGATCATTCGCTTTTAGAACTTCTTGGATACGCATTTGGCGATAAGGTTGTGCCCAATTATGACTAATATGATACGGATAATCATCTGAAATCACCTTGTTATTTGCGGTCGAGATGAATCCCTCCTTAGGGTTAACTGTTTTAGGAAGTTCATTGAACGGAATATAGCCTGTCCATTCATATTCATCTGTCCATCCTGGAACAGGAAGCAAGCCATCTCCTTTTTTTCGAATCGGAATTTTACCATTGGCTTTATATGCAATCGTCCCATCGTTAGAAGCGAAGACAAAGTTTTGGGCAGGTGTTTGGAAATTTTCAAGAGCCGTTTCGAACTCATCCCGATTCTTTGCTCTATTCATTTTTAGTATAGCTTCTAATTCATTAGAAGGCTGTAAGGCCGTCCATTGTAATGATAGGACTGTATCTTTGCCACTATCTGCTGCAAATTCAGAGATGATTGGACCATGTCTCGTAACTATTACATTATAATCTATAGTTTTTTGATCTTTGACTTTTATTGGTTCCTTGATTACCTCTGCATCTTCCCATTTTTCGTTATAAAGGAATTGATTCTTGTTCGTTGGATTTCTTTTTTCAATATATAAATCCTGTACATCAGGACCAGTATTAGTAACTCCTCAGGCGATTTCCTCGTTATGACCTAAAATAATACCCGGAATTCCGGCAAATATGACACCGCTTACATTTGTGTCAGGACCTTTTAAGTGCATTTGATACCAGATTGAAGGTGTACTAAGTGATAAATGAGGATCATCTGCTAAAATGGGCTTTCCTGATTTAGTTTTTTCACCACTTACTACCCAGTTATTGCTTCCATTAAATTCGTGAGGAATGACAGCAGAAGCGAAGCTTTTTTCAAGGTTTAATGTGTCTTTGCTTATAATATATGGTGCATCCTTTGGATAGGAGGGAAATAAATCGTATGCTTTTTCTTCTGAGAAGTTTTGCAATAAATAATAGCGAAATGCCTGATCCTCCCAATGTCCACCAAGATCAAATGCCATATATTTCCCTATTGTTAAGGAGTCAGTAGGTGTCCATTCTTTAGGTTTATAGCCAAGTAATTTAAATTCAATGGGCCATTTTCCGTTTTCGTCTAGTTCTTTAATAAATGCATTCACTCCTTCTGCGAACCAGTTAAGTGTATCCTTTGCTTGATTCGAGTATTGATCATAAGAAGCTACCGCTGCTCTTCTTAAACCCAGAGCTCGAAAGTATTTATCTTTATCTATCGCTGCACTACCGACGACTTCGCTTAATTCACCGGATGCTTGACGGCGGCTAAGATCCATTTGAAATAAACGATCTTGAGCTTGAACATACCCCTGTGCCATGTATAAGTCATGATCGTTTTTTGCACGGATATGAGGAACTCCATCCTTATCTCTTATAATTTCAACTTTTTCTTTTAATCCAGATAGTTGTATTTCCCCCTCTGTTTTTGGTAATGACCGTGCGATATAAGCATTTGCCCCGAAATAGATCACTGCAATTAGAACGATGGTGATGGCCACAATCCATGCTGTAATCTTTGTCCATTTTCTCTTTCTTTTTGTATTCGTTTGTATAATGACTTCCAATGCTTCTCCCCCCTTAGGGGTAATAATTCGGTTTTTTCTTCAAGAACCCTGCTTACATTTGAACATTTCCACCCTATATATAAAAAAACTGACTTATAGGGGGTATCCCTTGTAAGTCAGCCTGTGAATTCTATTTAGCAATTTAGTGAACACCCTTCATAAAGCTTTGAATCTTTGGTGAGAGAATAAATAGAATAATACTAAGAACAATTGATGCTCCTCCAATGATTCCAAAGTATACCATTTCGGTTGCAGGTGTATAGAATTTTACAATTTGTGCGTTAATAGCTTGTGCAGCTGCATTAGATAAGAACCAAAGACTCATCGTTTGTGCAGAGAATGCAGCTGGTGCTAGTTTTGTAGTTGCTGAAAGTCCAACTGGTGATAAACATAATTCTCCGATGACAACGATAAAATAACTAAGAACAAGCCATAATGGGTTGACTAATGATTCCGAACCACCAAAGTAAGCAGGTAAAAGAATAACCAAGAATGAAATTCCTGCAAATAGTAATCCAAATGAAAACTTCTTAGGAATAGATGGCTGGCGTTTTCCTAACTTCATCCAAAGCCATGCAAAGACCGGTGCAAACACAATAATAAATAATGGGTTTAGTGACTGGAACCAAGCAGGTGAGATATGAATTCCTGCAAAATCTAATTGTGTGCGCTTGTCGGCGTAAGTTGCTAGTATAGTTGAACCTTGTTCCTGTATTGCCCAGAACATAACGGAAGCAATAAATAATGGAATATAGGCAATAATGCGTGAGCGTTCTACCTTTGTTGTTTTAGGACTACGATACATAACAATAAAGTACATTGTAGGGATCAAAATTCCTAAAATACCAATTAAACCAATAAAGGTCTCAAAATTAAGAATGCCTGTTGGAATAGCAATTGCACATAAGATTGCGATAATTATAATCGCTAATCCGATGATGCTGAATACTTTTTTCTTTTCAGTTGGGGAAAGAGGATTCGCAACAAATGTCCCCGCTAGGCCAAGGTTTTTCTTCTTTGTAACAAGAAAAACAACTAATCCGATAAACATACCTACTGCCGCACAGGCAAAGCCTAGGTGGAAACCATAGTTAGATTGAACGGCTCCAACAACTAATGGAGAAACAAATCCCCCAAGATTGATTCCCATATAAAAGATACTAAAACCGGAATCACGACGGCTGTCCTCTTCACTATAAATTTCACCGACTACACTAGAAACATTCGGCTTTAATAATCCTGTACCTAGAACAATTAATACCATTGAAATAAAGAAAAAGGTAATGTTGCCTGGGATGGCTAAAGCGATGTGACCGAGCATGATGAGTATTCCACCAATAAATACCGCCCTGGATGTACCAAAAATACGGTCAGCTAACCATCCACCGATAATTCCAGACATATATACTAATGATCCATAAATAGAGACAATAGCTAGAGCAGTTGATTGATCAAGCCCTAAACCGCCTTTTGAAACTTCATAATACATATAATAAACTAGGATTGCTTTCATTCCATAGTAGGAGAAACGTTCCCAAAATTCTGTAAAAAATAATGTAAATAGTCCTTTAGGATGCCCGAAAAATCCTTTTTGGGGAACCGTAGACAAAATTTTCTGTCTATTTGATTCTAACATAAGAAAACCTCCTTTATTATTATAATATAATACTTTAAATTTAAAATATTGTCAAAAAGGTTCTTTTTTCTACAATTTTATTTCGGGTTTTTAGCGAAACAGATTTTTCAGAATAATAGTTAAAGTAAAGGGACTTACTTACTAGGGAAAATTTATGCATACTTCAATTATTTGTAAATTAAATATTTTTTGTGCAATATGTTATACTATTCTGAAAAGGGAGGGGTAATTTTGGAGAATATGATATTAAAAGCAATACAAGATGAATATCCAGATGATTTTTCCTGGTGTTATGGCTGTGGTCGACTGAATGAGAAGGGACATCATTTCCGTACAGGCTGGGATGGGGAACAGACACTAACAATTTACTCCCCTAAGCAAGAGCATATGGCACTTCCAGGCTTTGTATATGGAGGACTTATTGCATCATTCATTGATTGTCATGGTACAGGATCTGCTTCGTTAGCCTTGCATCGGAAAAATGGACATGAACCGGGGGATGGAGTTGAACCTCCTAGATTTGTAACCGCCTCTTTAAAGGTAGATTTTATTAAACCAACTCCGCAAGATACTCCTTTAAAGGCGATTGGTACCATTCATGAAATTCATCCGAAAAAGTGGAAGGTTGAAACAGAAGTATTTGCTAATGATATACTCTGTGCACGTGGTGAGGTTATTGCTGTAGTCATGCCTAGTACTTTTGTAAAATAAGAAGTAGTTTTTCTAGAGCAGCGATTATAAGTAGGTAGGAATCACCACTTTCAGGAGGGGAACAGCTTATGGAAAATTATGTTTTTAATGCTTCCGAAGAATATGCACTAAAATTAGATAAAAATGATTGTCTAGCTTCATTTCGAAATGAATTTTATGTAATGGACGGAAAAATTTATTTAGATGGGAACTCCCTCGGACTCCTGTCAAAACGCTCAGAGACATCATTGCTAACATTACTAGATTCATGGAAACAGTTTGGTATAGACGGATGGATGGAAGGGGAGAATGCTTGGTTTGATTTATCTGAGAGATTGGGAGGACGTCTTGCTTCATTGATTGGAGCTTTACCTGTTGAGGTAATAGTAAGCGGTTCCACAACATCGAATCTCCATCAAATGATTGCTACCTTTTATCAGCCTCAAGGGGAAAAGGTAAAAATTCTAGCAGATGAACTCAATTTTCCCTCTGACATTTATGCAATTCAAAGTGAACTGAAATTAAAAGGCTTTGATCCACATACACACTTGGTTCAGGTATCGAGCCGTGATGGACGTATAATTGAAGAGGACGATATCATCCGCGCGATGACAGATGACATTGCCTTAATTGTGCTACCTAGTGTCCTTTATCGAAGTGGCCAAATATTAAATATGAAAAGATTAACAGAAGAGGCACACCAGAGAGGGATCATTATTGGCTTTGACCTTTGTCACTCCATTGGGGCAATTCCCCATGAATTGAGTGATTGGGGCGTTGACTTTGCTGTGTGGTGCAATTATAAATATTTGAACAGTGGTCCAGGAAGTGTCGGTGGTTTATACGTTCACAAAAAGCATTTTGGGCAAGTTCCAGGACTTGCAGGCTGGTTTAGTTCTAGAAAAGACAAACAATTTGATATGGAGCATGTATTGACCCCTGCAAGTCATGCAGGAGCTTATCAAATGGGAACCCCCCATATTTTAAGTATGGCACCATTAATCGGCTCACTAGAAATTTTTGAAGAAGCTGGATTAAAGAATATCAGGAATAAATCATTACTGATGACACGGTATATGATGGATCTCATAAAATATGAGCTTCGTGAGATGGGATTTTCGCTTGGTAATCCTATAGAGGATTCAAGGCGTGGCGGTCATGTCTTTCTAGAGCACCAAGAAGCAGCACGTATTTGTAAAGCACTAAAGGTCAATGGAGTAATTCCAGATTTTCGTGCACCTAATGGCATCCGTCTTGCCCCCGTTGCTCTTTATAATACATTTAAAGAAGTGTGGGAAACGGTTCAGATTTTGAAACGAATAATGACGGATGAGGAATATAAACAATTTGAAAATAAACGCGAAGTAGTAGCGTAACCATGTAAGAAAGTGGATTGTTTATTGTTAAAAGGGACAGAGTCAATAAACAATCCACTTTTTTCCTCATTAGGATTTTTATTTTAATTTGTTTAGCTCAACTATCTCACCGTGGACAGCATTGACCCCGTACTGACTATCTAATTTCCCACATAATATATATTCTTTTCGTTCGGCATTATAAACATAGACTGGGGTTAGCTCAATATATGGCCTTATATATTGAAATGCCTCATCTTTCATTACTTTAATGATGCCAGATTTGGGATAGGATCGAAACATCTCTATTAAAAAGTCATTATCCATATAATTGATCACTTCATAAGACTTCCGATTAATGAACAAAAGAAGTTTCCGTTGAAAAACAAGATTGTCCTGTTCAGATTGTTTAAGAGTTGCGTGAATATATCCATTATCACGATGGAGTGTTTTTAGTACCCACAACCCTGATTGGTTCGGATAAACTTGTCGTAAAAAATTAGTAACCGCTATCTTACAATATTCTTGCTCTTCACTAGTAATAGGAAATGCATCAGGACTAGGCAAATTCGAAAGGGCTTGCTCAAGAGTAAGATCTTCTATTAAATTCATTTTTTCTCTATTAAATAGTTGATCAATTGATTCTTGCCATTCTATGATCTCATTAATCGTTATTGTATCTCGTTCAGCTAAAGGATATTCAATAGTGACAGATTGGTCATTTGCGATATACAGTTCCTCTATTGCAAAAACAGGGACCAATTCTTTAGTTTCATCGGAAGGAAAATGGATGAGCTTAAGCTGTTCCTGTGCAATTTGTTCAATATCTTCAAGAATAAGAGAATAGTCTCCCTCTATTACACTATTTTTTGATGGATAGTTTCCAATGACAGAATAAAAGACAAGCTTCCCATCGGAGTTAATTTTTACTTCAATAGATCCCCCAGGAGAAAGTGGAATTCCTTTAATGCATGTTTGAAAGGTAAACTCACCTTTGTCCTCCCTATGTAGTCTAAAATGTTCTTGATAAACTAAACCAGTTTCTTGTTCAATCCAATGTATAATATCCTTCTTATCTTGACTACTAAATGATATTCCATCTTTTACATAGGTAATCCCACCTACGAAAATCGCGCTTTGAACTTTTAGTGTATGCATATTTAATTCTATAGATGCAGTACCATCTGGATTTAGACCATCTTCCTCACGATCCATAATATGAGAGGGGAACCACTCCATGCAAAGCGTATAGATGGTTTCACTATTGGTATTTATTTTTCGATAAATTTTATAATCGTGTATTTGGTAGTTTACTAAACCAAATTTATTTTTAGTCCATTCAAGGTAATCACTTATTGTATTAGCCATATTAGCACCTCCTATCAAAATTGTAACATAAAGTGGTGCATATTCCTTATTTTGTATATTTTATAAAGCAATAAGGTTGCCTGAAGGACAACCCATGCTTTATGGAAATTATAAAAAGAAACCATTTGAATTCATTTTAAATTGTAACTACTTATTTGTACTATGTTGCTTGTTAGGTAATTTGAAGCTTGAGCTTTCGCTTCCTTTTTTTCGATTTTTGTCTGCCTTTTTTTGATTCTCATGTAGTTTCTCAACATATTCATGTGTATTTTCCATGTCGTAACCTCCTATACTAAATAACTTCATTGTTACTATAACCATTCGGAGCGAATGAATACTGCAAAATTTACCGTGAGTATGGTAAGGAATTATTTCTTTGATTGCTCAGAATATCATCTCAACTTTTTAAACTGCTTCCCCTCGTTAGGGTTGTGTCTAGCTTTTCATATGGATAAGAGTTTAAAAAGTTTTAGGTGTTTTTCTCATGTTTACATTTCCGTTCTCAGGAACTAAAAAAGGTGTCAGACTATGCCTGACACCTGATGTTTTTGTTTTATGCCTTTTCTTCAAAAAGTTTTGTTATACCGATGATTACCTGTGTTGCTTTCTCCATATTATCTACTGAAATATATTCATATTTCCCATGGAAGTTTTCTCCACCTGTAAAAATATTTGGTGTTGGTAATCCCATAAAAGAAAGCTGAGAACCATCAGTACCACCACGGATTGGTTGTATAATCGGTTCGATGTTTAAGTCTTTCATTGCCTCATAGGCAATATCTACAATATGTTTTACTGGTTCAATTTTATCCTTCATATTGTAATATTGATCACTTATTTCCAATATGATGCTGTTCTCTCCATATTTTTGTTTGAGTTCATTAACAATCTTTTCAAGATTTGCCTTTTTGGCTTCAAATTTTTCCTTATCATGATCTCGGATGATATAGTTCATTTTGGTCTGTTCAACATCACCGTTCATTGATAACAAATGATAGAAGCCTTCATAACCTTCAGTATATTCTGGGGCTTCCTCTGCAGGCAGCTTATTTTGAAGCTCCATTCCAATTTTAATGGAGTTGATCATTTTTCCCTTTGCTGATCCAGGATGAATATTGCTACCTTTAATGGTAATTTTCGCACCTGCAGCGTTGAAGCTTTCATATTCTAATTCCCCAAGCCGGCCGCCATCAACTGTGTAAGCATATTGTGCTTGAAAAGCTTCTACATCAAATTTATGTGGTCCTCTACCAATCTCCTCGTCTGGAGTAAAGGCAACTCTCACTTTACCATGCTTGATTTCTGGATGCTGGATTAAATAGGCCATTGCAGTCATGATTTCAGCAATTCCCGCTTTATTGTCAGCACCTAGAAGTGTGGTTCCATCTGTTGTAATTAATGTATGCCCCTTATAATTTTCAAGATTAGGGAATTCTTTTGGGGACAAAGTAATATGTAGGGAATCATTTAAAAGTATGTCTCCACCATCATAATTTTCAACTAGTTGTGGATTTACATTTTTGCCGGTAAAATCAGTCGCTGTATCAACATGTGCTAAAAATCCAATAGTTGGTACATGCTTATCGGTATTAGAAGGGAGAGAGGCCATTAAATATCCATTCTCATCCAATGTAACATCTTCCATACCTATAGATTTAAGCTCTTCTTCAAGCTTATGAAGTAGATCCCATTGTCCAGGTGTAGAAGGACATGTCTCGCTATCTTCATTAGATTGGGTATCGATTTTTACGTAAGATGTAAATCTTTCAATGATTTCATTTTTCATTTTACATTCATCTCCCTGTTAGCAATCTATTCTTATCTTATCATGAACTAAAGTTCAATACATATGACAAGATTAGTGGAAATGATTAACCGTGTTAAGTTCATTCAAAAAAGTTATTTAGTAATTAAGCGGGATTGATGGTCTTCAATTTATATTTATTCGTTAAATAGTAAAGAAAAAAAGGAGCAAATTCCCACTCCTTTTTTTACTTTTTATGACGTTTTCAATGCTTTCATTTTAATCTTTGCCACCTTGCGTTCCCATGGTTTTGATAACCAGCGTCTAAAAGCAAAGCAACCCCTAAACCATTCATCTGCACCTTGTGCAATCCAAATTCCTAAAAGACCTAGACCCAAATGGACGCCAAGTACATAGCTTAAAACGACTGCAATGCCCCACATAGAGATCATTCCAATGATAACAGGAAAGCGTACATCCCCTGCAGACTTCAAGGAGCTCATCAACACAATATTCATCGCCCTACCAGGTTCAGTTATAACAATAGCCCATAACACAGGAAGCCCGATAGCAATAATTTTGGGATCATCAGTAAAAATACTTAATATAGGCGACCCGATCAAAGCAAGAATTAATGAGGCGATAAATGAAGCGATCATTGCGATTTTCAATGTACGAACCCCACGGCGTAATGCACGTTCATATTGCTTTCCACCTATATATCGTGCAACGAGAAGTTGTGTACCTTGTGCGATTGCTAATGTAAATAAGTAACAGATCATTGATAGATTCAGTAAATAAATGCGAGAAGCCAGTGCAGATGTTCCAATCGTAACAACAAACCCTGTAATGACGAGTTGAGAAAGTTGATAGGAAAGGTTTTCACCAGCTGAAGGGATGCCGATTGATAAGAGACTTTTAACATCCTCCTTCTTAGCCTTAAATAAATCACTAAATGTTAATCTAAGTGACAGTCGTTTATATACAAAGTAAATGAGTGCAAGAACAGCGAAGCTACGCGCCACAACGATAGCCCAAGAAACACCGACTACACCCGTAATCGGAAGACCTAGAATACCAGTTGTTGCAAGAATGTTTCCACCAATACTAATTAAATCCATGATCACCGTTACGACCATGGATTCCTTCGTAAAGCCATGGCTACGCAAAACGGCACTTAATGCTAAGGATAAGGATTCAAGGAAAAGGGAGGCACCGCAAATACGAACAAAGATTAGCCCATAGTCAAATACTTTTCCTTCAATATCAAATAAGCGCAACAAATGTTCACCAAAGAAAAAAACGATCAATGCGATGATCATTCCGAACCAAAAATTCAGTCCAAAAACGGACCTAGATAGCTGTCTGGCCTTTTTAAAGTTTTCTGCACCTAGGCTTTGACTAATTAAGACAGTGGCACCGATAGAAGTAACTGTAAATACTAAAATAAAAATATTTAACAGTTGATTTGCAACACCTACTCCTGAGGCAGCGTCATCTGAATAATGACTAAGCATAAGTGTGGCCATAATTCCCATTCCCATATGGAGGGTTAGCTCGATGAGGAGCGGCCAGGTAATACTGAAAAGTGTTTGTTCTTGAAGTTTATTTGTACTCAATGAAGTTCTCCTTCTTTTTTACAAAATGATATATAAAATCCATTTTAACTCTATAGGTATATTAGTAAAATAGGAAAACATGATATTCGTAAAAAATATTCTTCTTTTTAGAAGAAATATAAAAAAGGACGAGCATCTACTATGCTTGCCCTTTAAAATGATTAAGCTTGAAAAATATCATCGATTTGCTTTATTTCTTCTGGAGTTAAATGGACAGCTAAGGTAGCCAGATTTCTCTTTACTTGTTCGGGCTGTTTTGCTCCAGGGATTAGTGCATCAATTGAATCACGTGTTAAGTACCAAGCAAGTACGACATGAGCAACTTCCGCTTCTTTCTTTAAAGCGATTTCACGAACAAGCTCTACTTTTTCTAAGTTCTGAATAAATGCATCACCTTGGAATAATGGATTTTTAGAACGTCCATCTTTAAACGTTGTTTCCTTTGTATATTTTCCACCTAATAGCCCAGCTGCAAGTGGGAAATAAGGAACAAATGAAATATTCTTCTCTTTCGTATACGGTAATAGCTCTTTTTCCGCCTCACGTTTAAATAGGTTATATTCTGATTGCAGTACATCTACATATCCATCTTTATTGGCTTCCTTTAATTGCTCGATTGAAAAGTTAGAAACGCCAATTGCTCGAATTTTCCCTTGATCCTTTAGTTCCTTTAAAGCGCCAACCGCCTCATCTTTAGGGGTTTTATCATCAGGAAAGTGAATATAGTATAGATCAATATAATCAGTCTTTAATCGTCTAAGGCTTTTTTCAACTTCATTTTTTAAAAAAGCGGGAGAATTATCAAATATTATCTTTCCGTCTACTAACTTATGTGCCCCTTTAGTAGCAATGATGATTTCTTTACGATTTCCTGTTTCTTCTAAAACCTCGCCGATTAATTCTTCAGAACGTTCTGGTCCGTAAATATAGGCTGTGTCTAAGAAATTGATTCCATTAGAAATAGCAGCTCTTACCACATCTTTACCCGTTTCCTCGATTAAATTGGGGTAAATATTATGTCCTCCTACAGCATTTGTACCAAGACCAATTGGATTAACATATAAATCTGTTTTACCTAAACGAACTTGTTTGATCATATACTCATCTCCTTCGTTTATTTAGACATATCATAGCAAAAAATCAGCATTAGATGGAAATGATTGGTTTGGAAGATTAGATTAGAGTGTGAAAATTTACTACCTTTTCTATTAGGGAAAGTTAATATAGTAATAGATATAAATTATTCCATCGTTTCCATAACCATGGAATCTTAAGAAATTCTTCATTTTTTAATTAGCTGATTGTTAAGAATTGGGTTTTATACTATAGATAACACGAATAAATAGGTGGGGGAGTAGCTGGTGGATACATATCGTGTATTAGTTGTTGATGATGAAATAGAAATTCGTGATGTAATTGAAATTTATTTAAAAAACGAAGGGATTACTGTGATCAAAGCGAAGGATGGGTTGGAGGCAATTGAAAAGTTAAATGAGTACGATATTCATTTAATTTTACTAGATGTCATGATGCCTAGAATGGATGGTATAGCAGCGACATTTAAAATTCGTGAGAAAAAGGACATTCCCATTATTATATTAAGTGCTAAAAGTGAAGATACCGATAAAATATTAGGATTGCAAATTGGAGCAGATGATTATATCACCAAACCATTCAATCCTTTAGAGTTAATTGCTAGGGTGAAATCACAGCTACGAAGGTATGTAAAGTTCGGTTCTTATGAGGGAGCTAGGAAAGTAATTGAATTAGACGGACTAACTCTAGATCCAGTTGCAAAGGAAGTGACTGTCGATGGAGAATTAGTGAAGTTCACACCTATTGAATATCGAATTGTTGAATTATTAATGAAGAATGCAGGTCGAGTTTTTTCTATATCTGAAATTTATGAGCGGGTTTGGAAGGAGCCTGGGTTTAATGCGGAAAATACAGTAGCTGTTCATATCCGTAAAATTCGAGAAAAAATTGAAATTGATCCTAAGAATCCAAGATACATAAAGGTGGTGTGGGGGATTGGCTACAAAATGGAAAGGTAGAACCTTTGGCTTTATTATTGCTTTGCTTTTGTTTACTTTCGGATTGACAAGCATTGGATTATTACTGGACCGTGGGCATGAATATCTTTTTAAAACCTATTTTGATACAGATCAATTTGCGGCTGAAATGGAGTCCTTCATTCATGAATTGGGAAAATATGAGATCTATCATGGTGAAGACGTTGAAGATGATTGGATTAAGGAAAAGGAATTATCAGAACTGTATGATTTAAAGAAGGTATTTAAGTTCTATCTAAGGGATATAAATACAAATGAGGTTTACACTAATTTATATTCTAGCAATGAAAGCTTTATTGATTCCGAATTTACAAAGCCTGATATGAAGCATATTCAAGAGTACTCCCGTTTGGATGGAACAGAGCTAGTGGTGAATAACTTCCAAAATGAGATAGATGGAGATCCTAAATTATTAGAAGGTAGGATTGGTGTACTTGTTTCCGCGCCAGAGGATATTTCTGTCATTGCCAACTATCAACAATACCCGCAACAACAAATGGCCTTTTATTACTATATAATGGGTGGAATGGTCACATTATTTTTTGGGCTCTTACTAATGAAAAAATTAAGTCCATATCCTTCCCTTACAAGGCTTCAAAGATATTATCAAAAAGTACCGATTGATATTGGTTTGTTTATATTAATATTCCTGACTATGTATGAAAGTGTAATTATTGGAATCATAAGTAGACTTTATTTGAGCGAGGGATTTCCGATAGACTCCTATTTATTCAATTTTATTATAGCTGTAATCCTTACTTTTCTTGTACTTATACAGATGGCATTCATGTATCGCAGAATAATGGATGTAGAAAATTTAAAAGTAGATATGAAAAAAAGTATACTTTTTCGACTATACTTCGCTTTAAAGGAAGCTTTCTTACTTAGAAGTATAGGTACCCAGGTGCTTATTCTTTTCGCCGCTCTTTTTTCATTTATACCTATATCAGCTATTGCGGGGATCGAGCCAGAATTAGTCATTATTTACTTACTTCTAACAATATTGATATTTATCATTGTGATTAAACAGGCAGGATCTTTTAATCGCATTCTTAAATATACTTCGGAATTAGCAAAGGGGAATCTTGAACCAGATCTCGCCATTGGCGGAAAATCATCCATAGCAAAGCTGGCGGAAAATATTAATCATTTAAAGCATGGGGTTAAAACCTCAAAGAAGGAACAAGCTAAGAGTGAGCGACTAAAGACAGAGCTTATAACGAATGTAAGTCATGACTTACGAACTCCCTTAACATCTATTATTACCTATACGGAACTATTAAAGTCAAAGGAATTAGGGGAGGAAGAAAGAGAAGCTTATATAGGGATAATTGACCGTAAATCTAAGAGGTTAAAAGTTTTAATTGATGATTTATTTGAAGCTTCGAAAATAGCCAGTGGCAATATAGAGCTTGTCAAGAAGCAAGTTGATATGGTGCAATTACTAGAGCAGGCACTTGGTGAGTATGACGAGCAAATGAATCAATCAAGTTTGCAATTTCGAATTTCTACACCGAAGGAACCGGTATATGCTCATGTAGATGGACAAAAAATTTGGCGCGTGTTCGATAATTTAATTGGAAATATACTGAAATATGCCTTAGAAAATACAAGAGTATATATATCAATTGAATCGACTAATGAACATGTGATGATCATTTTTAAGAATGTATCAAAATATGAGTTAGGAAAACATACAGATGAATTATTCGAACGATTTAAACGTGGAGATCAATCTCGACATACAGAAGGTTCTGGATTAGGTCTTGCCATTTCTAAATCCATCGTTGATCTACATGAAGGAAGCATGGATATTGGGGTAGATGGAGATTTATTTAAAGTGATTATTGAGCTAAAACGTCTATTTTAGTTAATAGACGTTTTTTATTAAGATTGTTTTCGTAGAGTTTCGTGCTTGTGTAAAAGCCTTACCGCAGCCTATTTCACGTCCTGGTAATTCTTATGAAGATTATAACTCTTTTTACTCAGTGAAATGAAGGGGGAGCAACGGTCTTCAACCTATATTAAAAAAACAATTGACAATTGATGCCATTTTACATAATATTTAATTGAACAGTGGTTAATAAGGAGGAAATCATGTCACCAAGAAAATCTGTCCAGCATGAACTTTCGCGGGAAATGATTATGAATGCAGCAAGAGAGTTATTCATAACGAAAGGTTATCAACATGTTTCTATGAGGCAAGTGGCCAAAGAATTAGGGTATAGCCATGGAGCGATTTATTATCATTTTAAAAATAAAGCAGAGCTGTTTTATGCGTTAGTAGAAGAGCACTTTCATATGTTAGATCAAGTACTTGATCGTATCTTGGAGGAGGAGCTTGATACATTAGAAAAATTAAAAAAGGTGATGCTAGGCTTTATCGAATTTGGTTTGACCTATCAAAGTCACTATGAAATCATGTTTTTAATTAAAGAAGAGGAAGTCATTAACTATATTAATCAGGGGCCAAATAAAAGCTATGAGAAATTTGCTCAAACAGTTTATATGTTATGTGGGCGTCAAACAACTATCCAAGAAATTTGGAGCATCTTTCTATCTCTTCATGGGTTTGTTACACATTATCTTCGGCATGTCACTAGTTTTGAAGATGTGAGGGAATTAGCTCATTTACATGTTAATTTCTTGTTAAAAGCAATGCTATAATTTTTTTTTAATCATATTTGAACAGTGGTCAAATAAGTGATGGGAGGAATTTTTTATGAAAAAGGCTTTGGTATTAGGGGCATCAGGCGGTATGGGGTATTCAATAGTTAACGAATTAATTAGTAGGGGAGTACATGTTGTAGCCTTTGCTCGTACAAGAAGCAAGTTAGAAAAACTATTTCAAAATCAGCAAGGAATCACAATTTTTACAGGTGATATTTTTAATTTAGATGATTTGTTAAGAGCAGCTACTGATGTAGATGTCATTTTTCAAGCAGCAAATATTCCATATCCAGAATGGGAAGAAAGGCTTGCTACGTTTATTCAACAAGTTATCAACGTTTCGGAGACGAGGGGAATTAAGCTAGCGGTGGTTGATAATATTTATGCATATGGGAGAAGCAATGGCGAGAAAGTTCATGAGAATGCACATAAAAACCCACATACTAAAAAGGGTAGGATCCGTCTGAATGTGGAGAACATGATAAAGGAATCCGATGCTCAGGCATTTATTGCCCATTTTCCAGATTTTTATGGCCCGAATGCAGAAAATACTCTTCTCCACGTAACTCTGGAGAAGGTTGTAGCTAATCTATCATCGATGTTTGTAGGAGATCAGCGGATTGCAAGAGAATTTATTTATACACCAGACGGAGCGAAAGCCATCGTGGAGCTTGCTTTCCGTGAAGATGCCTATGGGGAGAGCTGGAATATTCCAGGACATAGTGTGATTACTGGGAGAGAGATTATGGAAACTCTGCGCGAATTGACCAGCTATGATAAACGTGTATTAACAGTCACAAAGTCAATGATACGTGTGCTCGGGCTATTTAATCCAATGATGCGTGAAGTGGTAGAAATGTATTATTTAAATCAGGAACCAGTTGTATTAAATGGAGAAAAATATGAAAATAAAATTGGGCCTGTTCCACGAACTTCTTATAGGGGTGGATTAAGGCAAACCATTGAATATATGAAAAATCAGCAATAAAAATGGCTTAAAGCAGGTTTTAGTGACCTGCTTTTTTATTTTCTAGTTTAAGGACGATAGAATAATACATAGTCACCTGGTCCAATTAATGCGACTCCAATGACTACAGCGATAAGAACAAAATTATATTCAAAGCCATTATTGGTGAGCCAGTACCCGTTACGACCATGAACAGATACAATGGCATCAATCATAATAATGGTAATTAACGCTGCGCCTATTGGGGTGAGTACACCTGCACTGAATAATAATCCGCCCACTAGCTCAAATAAGCCTGCACAAATTGCCCATATAGTTCCACCGGGTTTTATTCCGATCGATTCCAACCATTCTCCTGTTTTAGTTACGCCCGTACCACCGAACCAACCAAATAGTTTTTGTGCACCGTGTCCTACAAATGTAAGACCTACCACTAAACGAATAATAAGTAGTCCAAGGTTTGCCATCCATATCCCTCTTTCATATTTTTAATTTCAGTATGAACGAGAGTGTGGATTTTATTCACAATAGAATCAGAAGAGATGTATATCTTTCTATTAAATAGCAAACGGTAAGAATAAATTAAAGGAGGTATATTCAAGTGAATAAACAAAGGGCACAGGAAATTGCTGAGTCTCCTAGTATGGTTAACGTTACCTATAATGGAAAGCCAATCTATATTCAGCATGTTGACGAAAAAAATGAAACCGCTCGAATCTATCCTTTGGGTCAACCGGAAATGGAAGAAGAGGTTTCATTGAATAGTCTTATTGAAAGTGAATAAAAAAACATAGGGCCAGTTTTTTTCCTCATTTAGTGGGACAAGGGACCTGACCCTGTGTCCCTATCGATTATTACTTTTTGGATCGAAGGCATCACGAAGGCCATCGCCAATAAAGTTTATACAAAGAACAGTTAATAGGATTGCGAGTCCAGGAGGAATCCATGCTTCTGGGCTATTGCGTAAGATACGTAAGCTTTGAGCTTCAGAGATCATATTTCCCCATGTAGGGGTAGGCTGTGGAATACCAAAGCCGATAAAGCTGAGAGCGGATTCAACAATGATCATTGTTGCCATCATGAGTGTAGCATTTACCACAATTGGTCCGATGGCGTTTGGAATAAAATGCTTAAAGATAATTCGAAAATCACTTGCCCCAATCGCCTTTGCTCCTAGGACAAATTCTTGTTCGCGAAGTGAAAGAAAGGTACCGCGAATAATCCTTGCTAAGTTGGGCCAAGAAGTGATAGCAATAATACCTACGAAGATTCCAATGGTGACTTTTTGCAAAATGGCTACAATGGTTAAGACGAGAACAAGAAAAGGAAGCATGAGAATCAAATCGGCAATTCGCATAATGATCCCATCGACGATGCCTCTATAGTATCCTGCAATTGAACCAAGTGTTACCCCTATGATAAGAGTACAAAACATGGCACTAAATCCGACAATCATAGAAATTCGTCCACCATATAAAAGACGGGAAAAATTATCTCTTCCAGAGCTATCTGTTCCTAAAGGATGATCGGCGCTTGGTGGCTGTTCAATTAGGAGCAGATTTGATTTAGTAGGAGGTTGATTTGTTAATAATGGAGCAAAAATAATAGCGACGACTATAAGAAACAAAATAATCAGCCCTGCCATTGCAAGTTTGTTTTTCATAAATCTTCGGAGGGCTAGCTGAAAAGGACTCTTCCCTTTAATTGATTTTCTCTTAGAATTGACTTCAGGGTTCGAATCGAAAGTAAAATTCGTTTTAGTATCCATTCTTTTCCCCTCCTAATCATAGCGAATTCTTGGATCGACGATACTATAAAAAATATCTGCCAATAAATTTCCGAAAAGTATAAAGAAACCTAATAGTAAATTGATCGCCATTATGACAGGGTAATCGCGGCTTCCTATAGCCCTTAAAAATAATTGACCAAGTCCAGGGAATTGGAAAACTCCTTCGGTAATAACTGCTCCGCTCAATATACCTCCTATTTCAAATCCCATAAGAGTAATAATTGGAATCAGTGCATTGCGAAGAGTATGTTTATAAAGGACATTTCGTTCACTCATACCTTTTGCCCTTGCAGTCCGAATATAGTCTTTCCCTAATACATCTAGTACCTCCGATCGCATATAACGCATATAGGCAGCTGTTCCTGCTAAACCAAGTGTGATTCCTGGTAAGAAGAGATGGTGAAGCTTATCAAAAAATAACTCTAAACCAGTCAGCCCCGGTGTTGATACAGTTCCCTGGGATGGAAACCAACCTAGAGTGATCGATAAGACGTATATAGCAACTAGTCCAAAAAAGAAATTTGGAACAGCTAAACCAAAGAATCCGAAGGTTGTAGCTCCATAATCAAGTAAGGAATAGGGCTTTTTTGCTGAATAGATGCCAATTGGAATGGAGACGATTAATGTAATAATGAGAGAAAACAGTCCTAAACTAAATGTATTACCTATTCGATCACCGATTAATTCGGAAACATCTCTGCCATTATATGTGTAAGATTGACCTAAGTCCCCTTTGGCAACTGATGTAAGCCATTTCCAGTATTGTACATGAATTGGGTCGTCTAAACCAAGGGCTTGCCTTTGCTGCTCAAAGACTTTTGGATCAATTCTAGGATCGACCATTCTACCAGAAAAGGGATCGCCAGGTGCGGCTTGGATGAGAGCAAAGACGATAATTGTTAAGCCGAGTAGCATTGGAATAAAAACGAGTATCCTACGAATAATGTATGTTGTCATAGGTCCCCTCCGTTCTTGGAAAGGATGGGAATATCTCATGAATGGTAAAATCTCTTTTCGCTGAGACATTCCCGTTATCCTTAGATTTTATTAAATTTATTTAGATGACACCCACCATAAATGTGTATCATTATACATGGAGTATGGTAGAGGTTTAACATTTTGTAAGCGCTTGTTATACCCCCATAACGTATTTTGTGCATATAAGATTAATGCTGGTAAATCATCCTGGAATAGTACTTGCCAGTCACTATACACTTGATCACGATAGGCTTGATCGAATGCTTCTGGTGGTTGTACCGCCTTTTTCATTAGTTCGTCGGATTCCTTGTTATTCCAACGACCATAATTGTAGGCAGCTTTGGAGCCCCATAGGCCGCTTGGATCTGGATCTGTACTACTTAGGCTCCAGCCAAGTAAATAAAGATCCCAATCATCACTATCTTTTTCAAGAACATCAGAATACGTAGAGAATTCAATTGGTTGACGAAGATCTATTTTGATTCCTACAGCTTCTAACATTTCTTGAATAATTGGTGCAGAACGCATACGAAGCTCATTTCCTGTTGGATAATTTAATGTGAGAACCCATTTTTTTCCGTCTGGGTCTTCACGGAAGCCATCATTATCTTTATCAACATATCCTGCTTCATCCAATAGCTTTTTAGCCTCTTCAACGTTAAATTTGTATTGGTTTGGTTTTTCGCCGTCATAAGCGGAGAATTGAGTAGCTATCGGTGCATTAATAACCGCTCCACGCCCATGAAGTAATGCTTTAATTAATCCTTCTCGATCAACGGCATAAGCAATTGCTTGACGTACCCGTTTGTCTGCAATCTTTTTATTAGGGACCCAATTCTCAGGTTTAATCACACCGGCTTTTACATCTTCAGGCGTACGATGGTTTACCATGAAGCCCATTAGCTGGTATCCAAACTTTGGTTGCTCAATAATTTCAATATTATCCAATGCACTAATGGAGTCATAATCCGCTGGTTGGAAGCCATTTGGATCAGCTACGAAGTCGAGTTCTCCTGTTTCGAGCATACCGACAATAACTGATTGATTGACAACCTTCCAAACAATTTGATCAAGGTATGGCTCACCTTGCCAATAATCTTTGTTCTTTTCTAGAATGTATTGCTCTCCTTCAATCATTTTTGTAAATTTAAATGGTCCTGTTCCAATCACTTCTCCCGCATTGAGCGTGGCACCGGCTTTTGGCATATCTTTTATTGGGATATCTTTAAAAATATGTTCAGGAATAATCGGGAAGCTAGCATTATCAAGAGCTGTTACATTCGGTTCACTAAACTTAAAGGTAACTGTATGCTCATCTTGGGCAACTACACCTTCAAATTGATCTGTTTTCCCCGAATTGAAATCCTCGTATCCTAAAAGTTTTTCGACATATTCGGTACGAACTCCGCCGGCTTCAACATAGCCAGGGCTAGCAATCGATTTGTAAGTGAAAACAACATCATTTGCTGTGAATGGCTTGCCATCATGCCATTTAACATTATCCTGTAAGGTAAACGTTACTTCAGTTTGATCATCATTAAATTTCCATTCCTTTGCCAATGATGGCAAAAATTCGAGTTTTTCATTTTGCGTGACTAGACTTTCATGTGTAAATGACAGAATGTTACTTTCATATGCATCTGTGTAGAATATAGGATTAAATACACCGGCAGGAGCCGTATCCATTGCCCCAGTAATCGTCCCGCCCATTTGTGCTTTCCCTGTTTCTTCAGAAGGGCTGTCAGACCCTTTTTCGTTTTCCCCTTTTTCGGTACTATCTCCCCCACCTTTACAAGCTGCAAGGAACATACTTAATGAAAGAATGAAGATTAAACTGAGAAGAAAGCCTTTTTTTGTTTTCAAATTTTTCCACCCCTTTTTATCTTTAAAGAAAACTAGGACTTCAAATGTGAATCTCTGTGCATCACCTCCTTTGAATCACTCATTTTATTTTTCTGAGTAAAGATGGCAGGCTACAAAGTGATTGGTGGTCATGGTAGATAGTTCAGGTCTTTCTATAGCACATTTTTCGAAAGCATGTGGGCATCTGGTTCGGAACGCACATCCAGACGGTGGATTGGATGGGCTAGGGAGATCTCCTTTTAAAGTTATTTTTTCACGTCTTATGTGGATATTTGTTGTTGGTGCAGAGGATAGAAGTGCTTGTGTATATGGATGTAACGGTTCCTCGTATAACTCCTTTTTTTCAGCTATTTCTACGATTCGGCCAAGATACATGACAGCTACACGATCGCTAATATGCTTCACAACACTTAGATCGTGTGAAATAAATAAATAGGTTAAGTCAAATTCATCTTGAAGATCAGACATTAAATTTAGTACCTGTGCCTGTATAGATACATCCAATGCAGAAACAGGCTCATCACAAATAACAAATTTTGGTTTAAGGGCGAGAGCACGGGCAATACTTATTCGTTGCCTTTGACCTCCGGAAAATTCATGAGGATATTTCAGGCGATCGTCGGGACGCAGCCCAACCTTTTCAAGCAGTTCAATTGCTTTGTCTTTTCGTTCCTTTTTATTTAGCGATGTTTGTACCACAAGAGGCTCCTCAATTAATTCAGCTACGCTCATTTTTGAGTTCAATGAGGCAAAAGGGTCTTGAAAGACAATCTGCATATCTTTTCTAAAAGGTCGAAGCCTTCGATTCCTTAAATGGGAAATGTCTTGGTTTTCAAAGATGATTTGTCCCTCAGTTGGTTCATGTAGGCGGAGGATAACTCTTCCAAGTGTGGATTTTCCTGAACCGGATTCCCCAACAATTCCAAGTGTCTCCCCTTTTTTAATATTTAGAGAAACTCCATCTACAGCTTTTACATGACCAACAGTTGATTTTAAAATTCCTCCTTTAATTGGGAAGTACTTTTTAATATTTTTAGCTTGTAATAGGTATGTGTCTGTTTCTACTTGTCTTTCTTTAACATTGTCTAATTGCACATAAACTTCCTCCTTATTCATAGATATAACAACGAACATCATGTCCAGATTCTGTTGTTTGTAGCTGTGGCAGAGCTTCTTTACATTTTTCCATAACTTTCGGACATCGATCGGAAAAACGGCAGCCTTTTGGAAAGTTATAGGAAGGTGGCACTGTTCCTTTAATCGCACCTAGTCTTTTTACCTCTTTATCAATACTTGGTAAGCTTTCAAGTAGGCCAATTGTATATGGGTGCTGTGGATTAGAAAATAATCTTTCAACCGTTGTATCTTCCACAATTTGTCCACCGTACATCACCATGACCCGATCTGCATACTCTGCCACCACTCCAAGATCATGAGTAATTAAAAGTATGGCCGTATTGAATTTTTTCTTCATTTCATTCATTAGATCCAAAATTTGTGCTTGGATAGTCACATCTAATGCAGTTGTAGGCTCGTCTGCAATTAGTAATTTAGGATCGCATGACATGGCGATTGCAATCATTGCTCGCTGGCGCATTCCTCCTGATAATTGGTGAGGATACTCTTTAATAGTTTCCTCTGCCCTGGGGAATCCGACCATTTTCAATATTTCGATCGCTTTACTATAGGCTTGTTTTTTTGTTAATTTTTTGTGTTTGATTAAGGTTTCCACGATTTGATTGCCAATCGTGAATACCGGATTTAAAGCTGTCATTGGCTCCTGGAAGATCATTGCAAGGTCATTGCCCCTAATTTTCGCCATTTGTTTGTCCGAAAAGTTTAGTAGGTTTTCTCCGTTAAATATAACTGTGCCCTCTTTGATTTTTCCTGGTTTATTAATTAACTGCATAATTGAAAGGGATGTGATGCTTTTCCCACTTCCGGATTCTCCAACGAGAGCAACAGTTTCGCCTGGATAAATAGAAAAGTCAATCCCGTCTACTGCTTTAGCAATTTTCTTGTCGTCTAAATAGAAATAAGTTTTTAGTCCCTCTACTTTTAGCAATGCATCCTGCATATTTCCTTCTCACCTCGTATCCCCAAATCTATTATTTAAGTAGTATGAGGTATTCCCATTTTCTACAATTCTGCTCGTGCTTCCATTTCCATTTTTGCAGATTGCGAGAATACAATTTTTTCTTTAACTACTATGTGTAACATTTTTGTAATATGACTAAAATATTTTTTTAATGTCGAATATGAACCAAGTATTTCGTGAAAAGTATGTATGCAGCGAATAAACTCTTAATTAAATGCCGTTTTCGTATAGCTTGTAGCTTATGTAAGAGCTCAAATGTCGGCTTTTACATCAGGTTCTTATGGAGATTGCAAGTTCATTTCGCATTAAATTGAAAAGTGTAGCGACCCCTTTATTAGTTAAAGCTTTACTTAAATAGCCACTATATTTGAGAAACGAGCATAAAAAAATGAGGAAACAAAAACGCTATGAACGATTGAAAAGGATGGAAGATATGAAGCAGAAGAAGGAGAATTCAGTCTTTGAAAATCAATCAATGATGATTTGGAAAATTGCGATTGCCTCTGCATTATCATGGGAGATAGCCAAATTTACAGGTTCGCAGCATCCTTATTTAGCCCCATTGACGATTATTTTGTGTATTAAAACAACTCTAGAGAAAACCATTCTATTTTCATTTTATCGTTTCGTTGGTACAGTGATTGGCATCATATTAATTGTTTTGCTAGCAAAGTATGTTCAAGTAAATGGTTTTACCTTAGGGATTTTTATTTTAGGAGGATCATTCATAGCAAAATGGATGAAATTAAATAAGGTGATTATCGAGCAGGTAGCCTTGTCGATCCTATTAGTGTTGGCTCTAGAGCAACAATCTAATGGTTATGCATGGGATCGGATCAAGGATACATTGATTGGGGCGATTGTAGCTATTTTAGTGAAAGTTTATGTTTTTCCATCTTCAGGTATAAAAAAGGCTACAAATGCATGTAACAATTACAGCAATCATTTAACAGGAATGTTCATTGAACTTTCAAACTGGATAAAAGGTGGATGTGATCCTGTAAAAGGAGTGGAATTCCAAAATCAGTTAAAAAAAGATTATCAGTATCTTGATCAAATGAAAATGGATTTAAATCAAACTTCAAAGACTTTTAGCTACTTTCCTTTTTGTTCGAAGAAAGGGGAAGTAGTAAAGATTTTACATCAAAAAACGAAAAACATTAGTAAAGGTTATTTATATTTATCGAATGTAACAGGAACATTCAAAGAATGGGGAAAGGCAGGTACAATGACAGACCAGGACAAAGCTTCATGGGCAAATCAAATGAAGTTGTTTAGTGAGAGGGCGAGCAATATAAGTAGTAATTCCCCTATTGTGACGAATGACTCTATGATTATATCCATACCAATGGAGTTAATCAATTGGCAATATCATGTGTCACTATTTCAAGAAACGAAGGAATTTTTAAACGGTAGTTCTTCATGATTCACTTCTAATCTCTTATCCCAGATGAATATACTTTTATATAGTACACAGGAAAGTGGTGAATGTATGGAGGACATTTTACCAATATTATTAAAACTTCCTTTTTTGAAAGAGAGCAGTGTTCTGGCAACTATTATACATGTTGAAGGATCTTCATATAAAAAGGAAGGTTCCTGTATGCTCATTGAGGAAAATGGGGAACAAATTGGGATGTTAAGCGCAGGATGTCTAGAAGAGGATGTTAAATGTCATGTAAAGCAAGTTTGGAAGCAAGGGGAGTCAAAACTGTTAATCTATGACCTTAGAGGGGAATCCGATTTAATCTGGGGCCAAGGGGCAGGCTGCAATGGAATCGTGCATATATTATTAGAACCGTTGAAAGAACCGTTAAGAAACGATTTGATGCAAGTAAAGTATTTTTTGGATAAAGGGCAATCTGTTATTCATTTAAAACGATTTGATAAGGATTTTAACCTACTTTCGAATAGCTATATTCCTCAGGATGGGGCTGCATTTGGTGATTTGTCCTATCTAACGGATTTACCTGTTTTTCCTAATAAGAGTGGACTATTCTATACAGAAGGTTTGCTTCCAATATTTAGCCATCATTATATGCCGAGACCACGAGTTATTGTTTTCGGAGCAGGCTTTGATGCAAGACCTTTGGAAAATTTTGCTGCTCAGGTGGGCTTTGAAGTGATCATCTGTGATTGGCGATCTCATTACTGTAATAAAGTAAATTTCCCTTTTGCAAGCAGTTTGATTGTATGTTTCCCGCGTGAAATAGATGAAAAGCTAGATATAAAGAATGGAGATTTTGTGGTTTTGATGACTCATGATTTTCAAAAGGATAAAGAACTCCTATCTATTCTGATCGATAAAAACCTATCCTATCTAGGTATATTGGGTCCAAAAGAAAGAACGAAACGTCTATTGAATCAAAATGACATTCCAGATTGGATCTCTTCCCCAGTTGGAATCTCAATTGGATCAAAGGGAGCAGAGGAAATTGCCATAAGTATAGTAGCTGAGATGATAAAAGCTCTCCGGAATCCAAGGAGATTCAATGAGTAAAAGCAGAATTATTGGTATTTACCTTGCTGCTGGCAGGAGCAGTAGAATGGGGAAGAAGAATAAGCTTGACTTACCTTTATTAGATGATTGCCTAGGCAGTATCGCTTTGAAGACGATCATGCAAACAGATCTGGATTTTACTATTGTAATCACTCCAACGTCTGAGGTGCCATCGTGGATTACACCACCTCTTTTGTTGAATAAGAAGTGGTGTTCTTTTTTATGTACGGAGGCGGAACAGGGGCAGGCCTACTCCTTAAGATGTGGAGTTATGAAGGCCATGAGTATGGAAGCGGATGCTGTAATCGTGTTTCTTGCGGACCAACCATTAATTTCCCGACAAATTATTCATCAACTAATTCATACTTATACATCAAATAGGGACTTGGAAGTTGTTGCATCCTCCTTTAATGGAATTTCTAAACCACCTATCCTTTTTTCCCATCAAGCCTTTCCAAAACTACTAGAGCTAGAGGGGGATATTGGAGCGAGGCAATTACTAAAGAAAAGTAAAAGGAAAGTATGTATCGAGTTTAATGATGAGGTGCCCTTCATGGATGTTGATAATGAGGAGGATTATTCATTAATTCGGAAACTCACAATGGGGAGGGATGAGAATTGAATGTGCTTGGAAAGGGGATAACGCGGAAGGATGCAATAGAAAAGGTAACAGGAAAAGCAAAATATATAAATGATTACACCACTTCTAACATGCTTCATGGAGCCCTAGTTATCAGTCCACTAGGTCATGCAAAAATAGTGAAAATTGATACTGCTCGTGCTAGAAAAGTTCAGGGGGTACGAGCGGTCATTGCTGGTGAGCGTTTTCCACTAGTAGGTGAGGAAATGAAAGACCGCCCACCAATAGCAGTTGATAAAGTTCGGTACCATGGGGAGGTAGTAGCTGTAGTCGTAGCAGATACTTTAATGATCGCCAAACATGCAGCCAAATTAATTAACATTCAATATGATCCTTTGCCAGTTGTTAACTCACCGAGTGAAGCTATGCATGAAGATGCGCCAATTATACATGAAAATCTAGGGAGTTATGAAAAGATTCCCGCTGTTTATCCGGTACCAGGGACCAATATTGCTAGCCTGCAAAAGATTCGTAAAGGGAATATCGAAATGGGCTGGAACCAGAGTGACTTAACCGTGGAGGGGAGTTTTTCCCTTAAACCTTCTGACCACGCTGCCATGGAGACACGGTGTGCGACTGCAGAAATAAAACCTGATGGAAAGATCATTATTTCGACAACCTCTCAAGCTCCATTTATGGTCAAAAAGTTGATTAGCAATTATTTTAATGAAGAACTTGGCAAAATCATTGTGAAAACTCCATTAGTTGGTGGTGGTTACGGAGGCAAGGCCTCTACCCAAGTAGAAATTCTTGCCTATCTTGCTTCAAAAGCAGTTGGTGGTAGGCCTGTCAAAATAAGATATTCAAGAGAACAAGATATGTTGACAGCACCATGCCATATCGGTTTAGAAGCAAAAGTTAAACTAGGTTGTACGAACGAAGGAAGGCTAACTGCTGCGGAAATTACTTTCTTATTTGATGGTGGGGCCTATTCGGATAAATCGATTGATTTAAGTAGAGCAGCCGCAGTCGATTGTACCGGTCCGTATCATATCGAGAATATTTGGTGTGATTCATACTGTATGTACACAAATCATCCTTACTCTGCTCCATTTCGAGGTTTTAGTCATTCTGAGCTTTTATTTGCATTTGAACGCACAATGGATCTGTTGGCAGAAAAATTACAAATGGATCCTTTTGAATTACGTTATATTAATGCCATTCTTCCTGGGGATACTACTCCTACTCAGGTGGAGCTGAATCAAAGTACTGTAGGGAATTTAAGAAAATGCATTGAACGTGTGAAGCAATTATCTAATTGGGAAGAAGGACAGATTATTGAAATAAACGATCGTTTTGTTCGTGTAAAAGGAGCAAGTTGTGGCTGGAAAACGTCAACTATTGATACGAATGCAAGCTCAGGTGTCATTCTAACCTTTAATTCAGATGGGAGTATTAATTTAATTTCAGGTGTTATTGAAATTGGTACTGGAACCAAAACTGTTCTCGCCCAAATGCTTGCTGAAAGGTTACAGATGAGTGTGGATCAAATTCATGTGCGAATGGAAGTAGACACTCAGACAACACCTGAGCATTGGAAAACTGTTGCAAGTAGAGGAACATTTATGGCAGGGAGAGCATTATTAGAAGCTGCAGCAGATGTAGAAAGACAACTAAAAGATGTCGCTTCGTGTGTACTTAGATGCTCCCCAGAGGATTTAGTTGTCGCTAATTCTCGTGTGTTTTTAAGGGATGATCCCAAGGTGGGGTTGGCCTTCCCAGAGATTGTATATGGGTATACGTATCCAAATGGAAATGCTATAGGTGGTCAAATCATCGGTAAAGGAAACTATATTTTACGTAGAATGACGTATATTGATAAGGAAACAGGTGCTGGAAAACCAGGACCGGAATGGACGGTTTGTGCTTCGGTTGTCGAAGTAGAATTTGATCGTAGGGATTACACCTATAAGATTATCAAAGCGAGTACGGTGGTTGATATAGGAAGAGTATTAAATGAAAAAACCGCAAAAGGTCAAGTAATAGGAGCTATGAACATGGGCCTTGCCTATGCAGGGCGCGAAACGTTTATTTTTGATGAACTAGGAAGGGTATTGAATCCGCAATTAAGAACGTACCGCCCTATTCATTACGGTGAGAATCCTGAGTACCGTGTAGATTTTATTGAAACACCACAGCTAGATTCACCCTTTGGCTTACGTGGAGTAGGTGAGCATGGAATATTAGGGATGCCCGCAGCTCTTGGAAACTGTTTGTCAGTAGCAGCTGGAGTTTCAGTGCACCAACTCCCCCTTGTTCCTGAATTACTTTGGAGAACAAAGGAGGGGAATTTAAATGATTCCATATGATTTTGATTATTATCGTCCTAACTCAATCCAGGAAGCCCTTACTATGTATCAAACATTAAAGCATGCTGGAAGAAAACCAATGTATTTTTCAGGAGGAACCGAGATCATTACTCTTGGGAGAGTAGACTGGGTTTATACCGATGCTGTCATTGATTTAAAAGGAATTCCTGAATACCATGTGCTCTTTAAAAGTGAAAGCCGTCTGATCCTTGGTGCAGGACTATCCCTTGTACAAATTGAAGAAGCTAATCCATTTCCTCTACTATCTGAGACAGCTAGTGAAATTGCCGATCATACAGCACGGACAAAGATTACATTAGGTGGGAATATTTGTGCACAGATTTTTTATCGGGAAGCCGTACTCCCCTTTCTATTATCTGATAGCTTAATGGTGGTTGCCATGCATGATGGAATGAAAATCTTCCCGATACATGAAATTTTCTCGAAGTGCTTATGTTTAAGTGAAGGCGATTTTCTTATTCAAGTGAGCACCGATCAAAAATTTGTAGAAGCTCCATCGATTAGTATTAAGCGGCGTAAACAATGGAATACAGGCTATCCGTTACTAACTGCTGCTGCGCTAAAGGTGGATGGAGCCATTAGATTAGCTATAAGCGGATTATGTCCCTTTCCTTTTCGGGCCTTTGAAATAGAAGAATTGCTTAATAACAGTGATTTATCAATGGAGGAAAAAATAAACGGTGCAGTCGAAAGACTCCCATCTCCCATATTAAATGATGTAGAGGGATCGGCAGAATATCGTATATTTGTTTTAAAAAATACGTTGATTGATATTTTACAAGAGTTAGGGAAGGAGTGAGGCAAGTGTCATTGGTTTCGATGTCTTTAAAAGTAAACGGGGAAAGACGGGAGGTTAATATTCGAACGTCGGAAACGCTTCTTAATGTTTTACGAAACCAATTAGGACTAACAGGGGCAAAGCCGGGCTGCTTAAATGGAGATTGTGGTGCATGCACCGTTCATGTCGATGGATGGCCAATGAAATCCTGCCTTATGCTCGGTGTGGAGGGGGTAGACAAAGAGATTACAACCATTGAAGGCTTAGAAAATACTCCTATTCAACAAGCATTTATTGAACAGTTTGCTTTTCAATGTGGGTACTGTACTCCAGGCTTTATTATGAATTGTCAATCCCTGATTGAGCAACATCCAGATGCATCTGATGAAATGATTCAAGAATGGCTAGAGTCGAATATTTGCCGCTGTACTGGATATCAAGAAATTGAACAAGCGATTAAATCGGTATTAGTACGGAAACAAAATTCGGAGTAAGCGGGTGAGGAAACCCGCCGTTTTCTGTTTGCCCGTCATTTTTCAAGGATGCTGTACCAATCAGTTATTTTCCATTGGTCATCTTGTTTAATAAGAGTAATTTCAATTGTTGCTAGTTGATTGGGGTTTGATGGGAATGGGACTTTGCTCCAAACCACTTTAACTTTATTGTTCGATATAATTGTGTAGGATGGATATTCTTCGAGGTTCAGAGGCAAGGTAAGGAATTGTCTATCTACAATGTTATTTTCATTTTTAACTTTTTCTAAAATTTGTTCTTTGAAAGTAGAAAGGAAGGATTCATCAAAATAATTAGGTAGAATGTTATCATAGTCTTCGGTAGTAGTATCTTTACTAGAAACTAAATTGATTAGTTTGCTGCAAGCTTTTCTAATATCAAGTAATATTTTGTTCTTTTCTTTTTCTGTTAGCTCAAATTTCTCATTAACTGGTTGAATAGCTTTTTCTGTTTTAGATGGATCCTTTTCTGAAAACATAAAGGATAAAACAAGTGCAAGGACAAAGATGATCGGAATAAAAACAAAGTTCTTTTTCAATTCTTTACACCCCCATAGTAATAATTCTACCATAATTTGTTGTGAAATCAGAATATTTAGGTAAATTGATTCGAGCTATATTTTCTCTTTCGAACATTTTGATTGCGACATTTCCATTTAAAATTTATAATCGCTAAAGACGAATGAAATAAATGGGGGTGCAGCATGTTACGCAGATTTTTTTCTTACTACTTGCCGCATAAAAAATTATTCACTATCGATTTTTGTAGTGCAGTAGTAGTTGCTTTATTAGAATTAGGGTTTCCGCTTGCTGTACAGTGGTTTATTGATAGCTTACTACCAGATGGGAATTGGTCAACCATTGTATCAGTAGGTGCCGGATTGCTTGTACTGTATATTATGAGTACTTTTTTACAATATATAGTGAATTATTGGGGGCATAAGCTGGGGATTAATATTGAAACAGATATGAGACAGCAATTGTTCCAACATGTACAAAAACAATCATTTCGCTTTTTCGATAATACAAAAACAGGACATATTATGAGTCGAATTACGAATGATTTATTCGATATCGGTGAACTAGCCCATCATGGTCCAGAGGATATGTTTATTGCAATAATGACATTTGTGGGAGCATTTTGGATTATGTTGGGAATTAATGTTAAATTAGCATTAGTGACCATTATTATTCTACCATTCTTAGTCTGGTTGATTACGGTGTGTAATCTAAAAATGAATAAAGCTTGGAAACGAATGTATGGCGAGATAGCAGATGTAAACGCACGTGTAGAGGATAGTGTATCAGGAGTAAGAGTTGTACAATCCTTTACAAATGAAAACTATGAAATTTCTCGATTTACAACGAATAACCGTCGATTTAGAAAGGCAAAGCTAACAGGTTATAAGGTAATGTCATTTACCAATTCAGGAATTTATATGATGACTAGGCTGATCACTCTCGTCGTTTTAATCTATGGTGCATGGCTTAGCTTTAATCATCATTTAACATACGGAGAACTTGTTTCCTTTATTTTATATGTGAATGTTCTTTTTAAACCGGTGGATAAAATCAGTGCGATTATGGAGCTTTATCCGAAGGGAATGGCAGGATTCAAGCGTTTTATCGACCTTATTGATCAGGAGCCAGAAGTACAGGATGTTAAAGGTGCTAAGGAGGTTCCATATCTCAACGGCGATATCCAGTTTGATAATGTAACGTTTAGATATGATGAGCATAAACCAGTGCTTCAGGGAATCAACTTAAACATTCATGCGGGAGAGACCGTTGCCTTTGTAGGACCATCTGGTGCAGGGAAGACAACGATTTGCTCATTAATTCCACGATTCTACGATGTGAATGAAGGAAGAATATTAATTGATGGCATCGATATTCGTCAAATGACGAAACAATCACTACGTTCTCATATTGGTATTGTTCAACAGGATGTATTCCTTTTTACAGGTACATTACGAGAAAATATTGCATATGGAAAGTTAGATGCGACAGAAGAGGAAATCGTCGATGCCGCAAGAAAGGCCCATCTAGAAGAGTTTATTCATTCACTTCCATTGGGTTATGAGACTCAAATTGGTGAACGCGGACTAAAGCTCTCAGGAGGGCAAAAACAGCGAATTGCTATTGCTCGAATGTTCTTGAAAAACCCACCAATTTTAATACTAGATGAGGCAACTTCTGCCTTAGATACAGAGACAGAAAGAATCATACAACGAGCATTAAATGAACTTGCAAAAAACCGTACAACCTTAATTATTGCCCATAGGCTTGCAACGATTCAGAGTGCTGACCGCATAATGGTTGTCACAGAAGAGGGGATTGCTGAGGAAGGTACGCATGAGGAATTAATCGAAAAAGGCGGTATATTTGCTAGATTACACAATGTGCAATATCAACAGCAAGGCGTTTAAGTTTTGTTGTTAAATAGATAAAGCTGCAACAGATGGCTGTTGCAGCTTTATTAATTTGGTTGTTTTCGTATTGTTTGTTGCTTTGTAAATGTATGACTACCAGCTTTTAAATTCACAAGCAATATAGTTAAAACTTAATCTAAATAGCATCATAATTATTTATATTCTTGAGAATCCTTCTTCATGTAAATATTCTGCAGCTTCTTCGTAAGAATTAAAAGTCCCATCTAGGTTTAAACCTGCATACACATTCCACATATCATCCTCATGTAAAAGAACTAATGTAAAGTTATTTCGATTGATCCACTTTTCTTCAAATGGTTCCTCATCGCTTTGGATATCTTCTATGGCTTTTGGTTCTAGAGATTGGATTGATTTTTCAATGATATGACGAAGTTCATCTTCAGAAAAATCGCGAATGTTCACCATCCCTTTATCGTTCGTAGGGTACCCAAGTAAATGCTCAGCATAGACAAAGCCATTTCCGTTAGGATGTAAATGATAAACAATATTCTTTTTGTCAGATGTACTTTCCTCAAAGTGAAAATTAATTCTTCCTAGGGAAACATCTTTTCTTTTTAATTGTGGAAAGGATTCAATGATTGCCAGTTTTTCTTCAAAAGTAAGCATAATGCCTCCATGTTTAGTGATAAATTTAATTGAATAATTATAACATACTCCGTTTAGCAACAAAAAAAGGTTGTCTATTTAGGAGTCAGACCCCATCTGAATATTGTTTGTATTATGGGGTCTGACCTTTTAGACAACCTCTAATTAAAAGCTCTTTTTAGCCAATTTTTCCCTTCTACTAATCGGCTGACCATCATCGCACAGACGGTGTTTCCTGTTGAATTCAGTAATGTTGCAGGGACATCTATGATGGTGCTAATCACCGCAATAATTGGTAGTACCTCTGGTGGAAATCCAAATACACTAAGGATGAGCATTTCGCCAATCATCCCTCCACCTGGAATGGCTCCCATTACCGCCCCAACTAAAAACGAAACCGCGATGATACTGAGTATCCCAGAAACACTTGTCATATCTTTCCCGAATAAACTAAACAAGAAGACGATTTTTAGGACACCCCCAAATACCGAACCATCTTTATGCGTATTCGCTCCAAGAGGAATAATGGTTTCCGCAATATCAGTAGGGACGCCCATTTTTTTAACTGACTCAAGGTTTACTGGGATGCACGCAGCACTTGAGCATGTCGCAATCGCTGTAACAGCAGGAGATATAGCATTTTTCCAAAATACTTTTACCCCATCCTTGCCACTTGCAATAAATGCATACAGTGTAAAGAAACCAAAGAAATAAACTATAGTCAAAACTAGATAAAGAACAAATGCACGGGCATATCCCTCTAAAATTTGCGGTCCTAGCTCACCAATGACTGTTGCGAAATAACAGCCAAGCCCAATTGGGGCATAGTACATAACGAACTTAACGATTTTCATCATGATCGCAGAGCCAGAGGATAGTAAATTCGCAATAGGCTTCCCTTTGTCTCCAACCATTGCTGTTGCTAATCCAAATAAAATAGAAAAAACAATGAGCTGAAGCATATTACTTTTCGAAAATAACTCTGAAAAATCCGAAACGGTAAAGGTCTTCACAAGTTGTCCCAGGAAAGTAACATCCTCTGCATTTGAATCAGTTCCCGGATCGGACATAATGCTCTTTATAGAAGATACATCTGTGTTTTTTAATGGATCAACAATAACAGCACCTATATAACCTAAAATCGCTGAAATGAGTGCAGTAATAACAAAAACTAGAAAAATACCCCCCATAATTTTTCCAAGTCGCTTCATTCCGCTCATATTCGCGATTGCTGAAGCAATACTGAAAAATACTAACGGAACAATAATGGTAAACATTAAATTAAGAAATAAATCACCAAATGGCTTTACAATCGTTGCCTTTGATCCAAAAACGACTCCTGCTACTCCGCCAATAATGATGGAAAATAGCAAAAGAAACGTTGATTTATAATTTGATAGCAGCCTTCCCAAGATGTCACACCTCTTTTGTTTTTCTATACTTGCCTAATTCATTATTATCATCCGAAAAGATAGGTTTGACAATAAAAAGTTGATATTGCTGTCCTTGGAATGTATTACAAGTTCATGCGTGGAAGAAAGAACAGGGAAAAGTGTGTTGGAGGGTGGTGAGTGGAAACACATTATGAAGGAAAGGCATTAAAAATGTGTATCAGAAGGGTGAGTGGAGACACATGACGGAGGGAAAACAGAGAAAATGTGTGTCAGGAGTGCGAGTGGAGACGCATGACGAAGGAAGAACAGCAACAATGTGTGTCAGAGAGTGAAGTGGAGACACATGACGGAGGAAGAACAGCAAAAATGTGTATCCAAGGCGGAAGTGGAGACACATGACGAAGAAAAAACAGCAACAATGTGTGTCCAAGGCGGAAGTGGAGACACATTACGAAGGGAAAACAGCAACAATGTGTGTCAGGAGTGCGAGTGGAAACACATGACGAAGAAAAAACAGCAACAATGTGTGTCCAAGGTGTAAGTGGAGACACATGACGAGCGAAAAACAGCAAAAATGTGTGACCAAGGCGGAAGTGGAAACACATTACAAAGGGAAAACAGCAATAATGTGTATCCAAGGCTAAAGTGGAGACACATTACAAAGAAAAAACACTGAGACACATTTATAGAATAATACAAAAAGAATGTGCCTCAGATTAGAAGTCCAATAAGACTCATGATGGATGAAGTCCTAATTGCATTCTATAAAGAAATTAAATGTAATAGGAGGACTGGCCATGTCCAATGATGTTAAAGTTTTGTGAGAGGATCCTAGAGATTGTTCGTTTCGGCATGATTTTACACCATTCATAAATTGCATTTGTATTAATTTTATTATTTGGAAAAAGTGTAGTGTATTCTTTGATTGATCGTAAAACTGCAGTGCTAGCATTTTCTTTGTAACCACATTTACAAATTACTAACTTTTTATGAAAGTCCCCAATAAACCCACCACACCTCGCACAAATGACTCCTTTTTTCAGTTGTTCAAAAGTGTATTCTGGTATTCGAGTATATGGTGATTCTTCGATATGCAGTGAAATTAATTTCTTTGCTAATTGAGTATGTCGTGAAGATGTATTTGATGCTGCAGTGGTCATCATCCGATTAAAAAATCGTTGTATTTGTGTTGGATAAATAATGGGTTGATTCCGTGGAGCGTGATACAGGTGGAATTCGGGGTTAATAAATATAACATGGGCTTTAATTGGCATATTTAATTGAAGGTCTTGGAGTAGTTTACGTAGTAAGGTTTCAGTTCGTTTTAATTGGAGGATAGGGTTTTTTATCTCTGATCCAGAAGATGAAAACCATCGATCATCCTCCATATAATAATCCCCATCGTAATTTTTAACCTCAAATATATAGATTGTCGAATTGGTGATAACCATTGAATCAATTTGGAAATGAGAATGAGAGAATTCAAAGAGTAGATCATTCAGGATAAGCCAATTATCCGGTAAATGGTGTAACCACTCATCAAAGTGCTGTTCTCCTATGAAGCCCTTATTCAAGTTTAAATAATTCAAATGATCTTTTTCCGATAAGTTCATTCTCTTATATAGATACTTCAGAAGTTCTAACTCTAATGATTCGTAGCGTGGCTTTAATATCATAATAACCTCTCCTTTTATAAAAAAATAATTACCAGTTCATTATTCAGCGAGATTGGAAAAAATATAATTAAACTTTAGAGCTGGAGGAATGAATTTGATTTATGACTGTGTCATTGTTGGTGGTGGAATCGCTGGATTACAGGCGGCTATTCAATTGGGAAGGTATCAACATAAGATTGTTGTGATTGATTCGAATAACGGCAGATCCAATTTTTGTTTGGCTTACCATAATATTTTAGGCTGGCCTAATGGGGTTAGTGGAGGATTCATAAGAAGAGTAGGCCGGGATCAAGCGGAAGATTTAGGTGTAGAGTTTGTACAGAATAAAGTAATGAGTATTGAAAATCAAGAGAATAATTTTGTTTGTACGATTAAAGATGGGAAAGAAATAGTTGGAAAACGTCTGTTACTGGCTACAGGAATTATGGATCGCCTACCTTCTTTTCCGGAAATTTATCCTTGCTTAGGTGTCAGTGTATTTGTTTGCCCTGATTGTGACGGGTATGAAGTGAAAAATGAGAAGACAGTTGTTATCGGTTCTGGAGATGTAGGGGCTAATATGGCTTTAACATTATCATATTGGACAAATGAAATCATGTATATTAATCATGAAAAAAGAGAAGTCAGTGAGCAAAATCAAATTGAATTACGATCTAAGAACATTATCTACCATGAGGAAATAATCGATAAATTTATGGCAAAAGGATCACAGTTTAAGGGTGTAGTATTAAAAGATGGAACGAAAATAGAATGCGAATATGCTTTTGTCGCACTTGGAGGCAATGAGGTTCGTTCACAGCTCGCATCAAAGTTGGGGGTAGAACTACATGAAAACAAGCATATTCTCACTGATTCACGAACGAAAATGACGAATATAAAACATGTATGGGCAGCGGGGGATGTTGTTGCACATTCAGAGCAGGTAACAATTGCTATGGGTGAGGGTTCCCAAGCAGCGATTTGGATACATAAAAGTTTACTGTCAGATGAGTAATTAAAAAATATACGAAAGAGCTTGAACCAGAATAAAATTGGGTTTCGAGCTTTTTTATTTTCCTAAAAGAGAACTTAAACATTAAAACTTAATAATTCCTCTACAATTTCTTAACAAATGAATAGTATAAAAGTCTTAGAGATAAGAAAATTATACCAAGGGGAAAGATACAATGCCATTTCTTCATAAGCTTAGCCTGCGAACTGTTTTGATTTTGCCTATTATACTAGTCATTATTTTGTCCTCAGTAATCATTGCCTATTTTAGTTATACAAAAAATAAGCAAATAACGGTTCAATCGATAGAACAACAGCTACAAGCCTCAGTAGAAGTAATAAGTGAAAAAATTACAATGTTAAAAGCCACTGTCCCTAAACAGCAATTTGATAAAAAGCTAACCTATGCTTTAACTCAAAATAAAAATAGATTTCGATCATCTAGTTTGTCTCCTATGCAATTTAAACTGACAAAGGATCAAACCATTGAGCTATTTACGGAATACCGTGATACAATTCCAAAGCTTTCAAAAAATAATATCAAGCAAATTATTCAACAACGACAAGGGATTATTCATGATCAAGGGATGATGATCGCCTTCGCTCAACAAGTAGAGTTAGATGGGGCATACTACATCATTGCATTGAAAGATCATGATTATTTACAACTAGTAAATAGCTATAGAATAATGTTGGTTTTGATAACGTCAATTACAGTAATAATCGCCAGTCTAATTGGTTTTTTTACCATTCGGAGAGTAACGAAACCAATCCTATATTTAAAAGATTTAATGGGGAAAGTCTCTAGTGGCGATTTACGAGCAAGAATTGGATTAAGCCATTCTAGTAAGGAGCTAAATTTATTAGAATCAGGTTTTAATCAAATGGTGGATCGCCTGCACTCGATCATTTATCAACTAGAAGAAAGTGCAAATCGAGTGACAATATCATCTGAAAGAATGAGAATGACAGCCTCAGATTCAAAATCTGCATCAGAACAAATTGCTATTGCGATGGAAGAGGTAGTAGGAGGATCCGAAGTACAAGTTAAGTCCGCGGAACGTGTTACCAATGACGTCTTTAAAATTGCTAACAAGATGGATCAAGTCTCTCATTCCATTCATAAAGTAAAAGAGTCCAGTCAAATTGCATTTCGAAAAGCGAAGACTGGGAATCAGTTAGTAGATCGCACAGTTGAACAAATAAAGCTAGTTAATGGATCAATAGAGAGTACAGCCCAATTGATTCATGCTTTAAATGAAAAGTCCAATCAGATTGACCATATTCTCAATCTCATTCAAGAGTTAGCCAATCATACGAATCTATTATCATTGAATGCAACGATTGAAGCAGCTCGTGCTGGTGAACATGGAAAAGGTTTTTCCGTCGTAGCACAAGAAGTGAAAAAACTATCTAATCAGTCGGGACAAGCTGTATTAAAAATAAAAGAAATTACTGATGAAATACGGAACGAAACGGAAGATGTGGTAATGGCTATGAAAAACGGGTTAGCAGAACTAAAAGAAGGAATTGATATGGTGCAACAAACAGAAGAAGCATTTGCAGATATCACGAATGCTGTCAGTGTTGTTACTGGTGAGACAGAAGATGTTTCAAAAATTGTGAGTCATGTTCATTCACAGACAAAGGATGGGGTTCTACAAATAAGTAATATTTCAGCGATATCTCAGGATTTTGCAAGATCGATACAACAAGTGACAGCTGCATCAGAAGAACAACAAGCTTCCATGGAAGAAATGCTAAATGAAGCAGCCGCATTGAATGATTTATCAAATAAATTAGAGCAGACACTCAAAAATTTTACTATACAAAGTATGGTGAACAAATAAGCAAAAGCCGGCAGTAGGGCTTTAACAAAAACAACAAACGATACGAAACCAGCCTAAGACAAATAAAAGAACCCCTCCAAAGAAAAGGATACTTTTATTATCTTATAAAATTATGATTGGCTTATTTGTTTTAATATATCAACGAGTTCAGTTAAATTTCGGACAATCCTATCTGCCTGCGAAGGTACACTAATTCCATGAGGGTCAATTAAAATAGTTTGGCAGCCTAATTCCTTCGCGGGAGAAATTTCATTAATAGCATTATCGCCTATACTTAGTATTTGGTTATATTCCACCTGATAAGACTCTTTAATCATCCTCAAATGGTCCTTCGTTTTCATAGGTTTTTTCCCATCAAAGATTTTTTTATCAAACAGGTGTTGGAAACCTAGTTTTGATAGGAGTACTTCACTATCTCTTTTCGGGGAGTTTGTTAGCAAAATGAGCTTTGAGTGAATTGCTAATTGTCTAAGCACCTGTTTAAAATCAGGGACTTCCTTCATTTGAAACCTCGGGGACATCATGTATTCACGAGTTTCTATAAAGGAACATTCCGCATATTGATTGGTAATCCCATAATGTCTAGCAATTGCCGCTGGAACCCACCATAGATCTCCGATGTTTAACATAGAGTGGAAGTCAAAATTTAAAGTAGAAGGATAAAGTTTTTCTACGTTTTCTTGTTCTAGTGGCTCCCCTTCCCATGTACAGGCATAGGTTACCATTCCGTGGTCCTGGGTTAATATAAGATCTTTTTCCACATCAAAAATTGTTCCCATTTTTAATGGATGCTTTCCTTCTAGTACTGCTTGGTAATCATGTGTAAACAGTTTCCTTTTCGGCTCATTAAGTTTTTCACATAGTTTTTTTGCATAATAATCAAAGTGGTGTGTGTCTTCATATAAAGTTCCATCTAAATCAAATATGATTAATCTGTTATTTTCTTGCATGTTCTTCAACTCTCCCTACAGCAAATAGAGTATTTCATTTTTTATTATACAAAAAAAGCCATGTGATATAGAGGGAAAGATTGTTTATTGTTTAGTAATTTATTAATTTACCACTTTACTAAAGTAAAGGAATATTATATAATGATAACAAATTAATAGAGATATTCGGTTTTATAGAATTTATATATAGAAAGGTGAGGCAGCATGAATAACAATAAATGGGGACTGTGGATATTAACAACCTTCGTCGTAGGGAATATGGTAGGTGGCGGGATTTTCATGCTTCCAGCTAATCTAGCTCAAGTTTCAAGTCCATTGGGATCTACGATTGCTTGGGTGGCTACTGGTTTAGGTGTATTTATGATTGCCCTTGTTTTTGGTAACCTAGCGATTAGAAAGCCTAATTTAAAGGCTGGTCCACAAAGTTATGCACAAAACTTATTTTCTTCACCAAAAGCAGGTAAAGTTGCAGGCTATAGTATGGCATGGGGCTACTGGGCTGCAAATTGGGCTGCCACAGCATCTGTTATTATTTCATTTGCAGGATATTTAACTACCTTTTTTCCAATTATGCAAAGTAAAAAAGTCTTGTTCTCATTAGGGTCCTTCGAATTAGAGTATGGAAAAACGATCACCTTTATCATCTGTTCGATTATGCTATGGGGGATTCAATGGATTCTCTCTAAAAGCTTTAATAGTGCCGGGAAAATGAACTTAATGGCTACAATTACAAAAGTGATAGGTTTTGCGTTATTTATTATTTTTACACTTTTCATCTTTGATAAAGCAAACTTAGGAAGTGCAAAGGAATTTGTCGATGCTTCAGGGAAATCTTTTTCATTAGGTGGACAAGTAAATTCTGCAGCGATTGCTACTCTTTGGGCTTTTATAGGGATTGAATCTGCTGTTATGCTTTCAAATCGGGCGAAATCACAAAGGGATGTGAAAACTGCCACGATCCTTGGTTTAGTCATTTCCTTAGTTATTTATATCGGAATTACCCTACTAACGATGGGTGCCTTATCTCAAGAAGCGTTAAGGGAATCACAAAAACCATTGGTGGATGCACTTGGAGAAGTAATTGGAAGTAATGGAACGTATATCATGGCCATTTTAGCTCTTATTTCACTATTTGGATCAACTGTTGGTTGGATTGTTGTAAGTTCTGAAGTCCCTTATCAGGCTGCAAAGAACGGATTATTTCCAGCTGTTTTTGCCAAAACGAATAAAACAGGGAGTCCGAAGAATTCTTTAACAATCACCAATGTAATGACACAAATATTTCTATTTTCAACTATCTCGGGAACAGTTACTCAAGCCTATAATTTTGCTATCGTTGTGGCAACTCTTGCTTATTTGATTCCTTATTTAGTGTCAGCAATTTATCAAATGAAGCTAGTAATTACAGGTGAAACCTATAATGTCATATCAGGCTCTCGCTTGAAGGATGGAATCATTACAGTGCTAGCTTTTGTATACTCTATATGGGTAATTAAAACAGGAACAGCCGACATGAAGACCTTCTTATTAGGAATTGGTTTGTTTGTAATAGGTTTAATACTATATCCAATGATCATGAGGAATTCACACCCAAAAGAAGAAGAGCCAGTAGAGACAGAAACATATGCGTAAAGTTATTTTATTGGATAAGCCCTTTTTTCAGGCATAGAGTTGATGTTTTCTGACAAATGGGGTATATTATTGGTAACTACATGGAAGGAGGTATCTAAATTAGACATTATGATTTCCTTACACTTTTTTCGAAAATAATTTTATACGAAAAAGTGGCTCTGCCTGTTGAGGCAAGTGATAGGATACGTATGTCTATATTTAGGTACTTCAATTCTAAAAGGAACGGTATGATTATAGGAGAACTATAGTTTTTTTGAGTTCTTCAAATTTGTAACCATCACTACTTTAAACACAGGCAGATGCCCTGTGTTTTTTTTGTGCTAAAAAAGCTGTTTTCCTATCGTTTGTTGCTTGTGTTAAAGCCCAATTACCGGCTTTTACACTTAAAAAACGGTTCATAGGTCTGATGAAGTTTGCAGCACTTTACTCAGTGGAATGAGCGACTTGCCGATCTTAAATCCGTTTTATTAGTTAAAACATTACCTAAATAGCAACAATGTTTGAGAAAAGAGCCTAAAAAAGAAGGTGGTGGCTGTTTATGTTTTTATTAAAAGCAGAAGATGTAAGTATTGAAATAAATGCAAATACATTGTTTGAAAAGGCTTCATTGGAAATATGTGAAGGCGAACGGATTGCCCTAATCGGAAATAATGGAGTAGGAAAAACAACTTTCATTAAAGGATTGATGGGCGTAATCCCTATTACTAAAGGAATCATTCAATCAAAATTGAAAGCAAATGAAGTTGGTTGGATGGATCAAGTACCCATTGACGATGGTCAAATAACAATGAGAGAGTTTATTGAAAAGGAAAATGAAAAGTTATATGAACTTAAAAGGAAATTAAAGAAATATGAGACTGAAAGTAATTTCGCTGAAGACTATATGGAAAACTTTCAACAGTATCTAGATTTGAACGGGTATGATTGGCAGGCAGCTATTGATAAACAACTATATAAAGTTGGCTTGCCGGAACAACTTTGGGCACAATCCTTTTTAACATTGAGTGGGGGGCAAAAAACACGAGCAAAGCTTGCTAGAGTTATGGTGAAGCAGCCGAAATTATTAATTTTAGATGAACCGACTAATCACTTGGACGCAGAATCTATCGATTGGCTTGTCCACTGGATTTCGCAATATAAAGGAGCAGTCCTTTTTACCTCACATGAGCGGGAATTTATTGATCGGGTAGCGACAGTAACCTATGAGTTAACAAATAAAGGAACAAAAAAATATGAGGGAGGATATTCGTTTTATCGTGAGCAAAAGCAGTTTGAGCAAAAAACACTAGAGGCCCAATACCAAAAACAGGAAACTGAAAGAAAAAAGTTAGCGGAAGCAGTAAACCAGTATAGACAATGGTTTGAGAAAGCACATGCAGCGGCAAGTGAACGGGATCCTTTTGCCAAGAAAAAAGCCAATAAAAATATGACGCGACTAAAAGCTAAAGAAAAAGCTTTAGAACGTTTGGAAAACAATCGGGTCGAAAAGCCCGTTGAATCCAAAAAGTTAAATTACAGCATAGACGCGGAAGAATTTTCGAGTAGAACGATGTTGGCTTTAACAGATGTTTCTTTTTCATATTCTAGTGAGCTCCCTCTTTTTGATCAACTTTCTTTAATTGTAAAACGCGGTGATCGAATAGCCATTATTGGACAGAATGGTACTGGAAAAACTACTTTATTAAAATTATTAACTGGGAAATTAGAGCCTTGCATTGGTGAAGTGAAGAGAAATCCGCAATTAAAAATTGGCTATTTCATGCAGGAATTAGAAGGATTGAATGGAGAAAAGACCATCCTTGAACAGATTCTATCCTTACCAAACATGACACAAACAGAGGCGAGAACGATATTGACCTGTTTCCTTTTCCATAGAGAGGATGTGTTTAAAAAGGTAAAAGACTTGAGCATGGGTGAGAAGTGTCGCGTCGCTTTTGTGAAGCTTTATTTTTCACAGGCCAATTTACTTATATTTGATGAGCCAACGAATTATTTGGATATTGAAACGAGGGAACGAATTGAAGAAGCTTTAGCTATGTATCCAGGTGCAGTGATAATGGTTTCTCATGATTCATTTTTATTGAGAAAGGTAGCTAATCGAGTCATTGCATTAGGGGATGGAGAGACAGTGGACTATCCAGGTACCTATGATGAGTGGACAAATACAGCCCCTGCATCCAATGAACTTCAAAAGCTGAATAACGAAAAAAGTATCCTTGAACTTCAGCTTACAAACCTTATTGCCGAAGAGGCTCCTGATGACCAACAGCAAAAAGAAATATTTAAGCAAAAGCTGATGGATCTAAAACAAAAAATCGCAAAACTAGATGAAGAATATAGGAAATAGTTTCTATTATTGAAAATCTGTCTCCACATATACAAGAAAAATATGACTCATATCCAAATCGGTGGGCAGAACAAAACATTATATTGACAATAAAAGGGCATCGCTTTGATGCCTTTTTTATTCGAGCTTCAATTAATTTCTACTTAACTAATCTTTGTTCCATTAATGATTGCCTTTTATTTATCCTATAAATTATGCATTTAGTATGCATAATTTATGCAATTGAATAATAGAAATTATATGAAATATAAAAATAAGTGTTGAAAAAGATAGGTTTACAGTTTATTATTTTTACTAACAAATAAATAAAAATTAAGGTGGATGAATAAATATGTATAAAATGACCGCTAAAATTAGTATGGTTTTAATAGTATGTTGTATATTTATACTTTCAGCTTGTGGACAAGGTTCGAAGGAAGCAAACTCAAATGGTTCGGATAATAAAACGTTGAGCGTGGGTACAGAGGCTACTTTTGCACCATTTGAATTTATGAAAAAAGGGAAGGTTACGGGCTTTGATGTAGATCTCTTAAATGCTGTGGCAAAAGAGGCTGGGTATGAAGTGAAAATAAAAAATACTGGTTGGGACACCATGATGGCTGGTGTTCAGGATGAAAGTATTGATATCGGTATGGCAGGGATAACAATTAATAAAAAAAGATTGAAAACCTATGACTTTTCACATCCTTATTTTGAATCTATTAATATGATTGTTGCTCCAAAAGATTCACCTATTGAGAATGCAAAGGATTTAAAGGATAAAAGGATTGGGGTACAGAATGGAACAACGGGCCAAATGGCAAGTGAGGCCTTATTTGGGGAAAATAATAAGAATATATTAAAATATGAAACTTCAGCTATGGCGTTCATGGCATTGGAAAATGGTGATGTAGAAGCAGTGGTAACGGATTATGCCGTTGCGAAAGAATATGTAGAAAAAAATCCTGATAAAAATGTAAAAACGATTGATGATCGAACAAACTTTACACCGGAATATTACGGAATCATGTTCCATAAGGATAGTAAGTTAAAAGCAAAGTTTGATCAAGCATTGAATAAAATCCTGGATGATGGAACATATACAGAAATTTACAAAAAGTGGTTTGGTACAGAGCCGGATGTCGATACATTAAAAGCTGCACAAGAAAAGTAAGTAAATTTAAGAATAGGGACTGTCATGTAAATCATAGGGTCCGACCTATAAGACAGTCCCTTCTTTATATCTGACCCTTCAAAAAGGAGCAATACTATGAATTTTCAATTTGACATTGTTCAGGAATATTTACCTTTTTTCCTTAAAGGAACATTACTTACAATCGCATTATCACTTGCAGGAATCGTGTTAGGGTTGATTCTCGGATTGTTTATTGGAATGGGAAAGATGTCAAAGAAGCTAATTCGCTTCCCGTTCATTTGGTATATTAATGTTTTTAGAGGTACTCCCCTATTTGTACAGATTCTCATTATTCATTTTGGTGTCATGCCAATCTTTATGAAACCAGTTAATCCGATTATTTCAGCAATTGTTGCATTATCTCTTAATTCTGCTGCATATATCGCAGAAATTTTCCGCGCAGGAATTCAGTCGATAGATAAAGGACAAATGGAGGCAGCCCGTTCATTAGGTATGAGTCATGTACAGGCAATGAAAAAGGTTATCTTGCCACAGGCATTTAAACGAATGATTCCACCACTTGGAAATGAGTTTATTGTATTATTGAAGGAGTCCTCCTTAGCAGCTATCATTGCTGCCCCAGAACTTTTATATTGGGGGCGTGCTGCACAAGGGGCCTATATGAGAGTGTGGGAACCTTATTTAACCGTTGCGGTGATCTATCTTATCCTAACCTTATCATTAACCTACCTAATTCAATATTTAGAGAGAAGGTTTGCAAAAGAATGATTTCTGTTCAAAATTTAAAAAAGTCCTTTGGTGAAAATGAAGTATTAAAGGATATTAATATAGAGATAAAGCCTCAAGAAGTTGTAGTTGTGATAGGACCTTCTGGTTCAGGAAAATCCACTTTCCTCCGTTGTTTGAATCTGCTTGAAACGATTACTGCTGGCCATGTATATATTGAAGGAACGGATATATCGGCAAAAAAGATTAACATTAATGATATTCGCAAAGAGGTTGGAATGGTATTCCAGCAATTTAATTTATTCCCTCATAAAACAGTATTAGAAAATATTATGATGGCTCCAATGACGGTCAGAAAATGGGATAAAGATAAAGCAAAATCCAAAGCGATGGAACTATTAAAAAAAGTCGGATTGGAAGATAAAGCGAATGTTTATCCTGATTCGTTATCTGGTGGACAGAAGCAGCGTGTTGCGATATCGAGGGCTTTAGCAATGGAACCAAAGATCATGTTATTTGACGAGCCTACCTCTGCCCTTGATCCTGAGATGGTAGGGGAAGTGTTGGAAGTTATGAAACAGCTAGCGAAGGAAGGGATGACAATGGTCGTTGTTACCCATGAGATGGGCTTCGCAAAAGAGGTAGGAGATCGTGTGATCTTTATGGACGGAGGATATATTGTCGAAGAAAATACTCCAAAGGAATTATTTGAACATCCTCAGCATGAGAGGACAAAGTCGTTTTTGGGTAAAGTATTATAAGAGATAAGATTAAATGATCTTATCTTTTTTATTTTGGCTGTCTTCGAATTGTTTATTGCTTTTAAATATCTCTACTGTCGGTATCTATACCTAAAAAGGGGTTCGGAGGTTCTATGGAAGGTTTGCAGCTCACTTCTAGTGTAGTGACGGGTTTTTCAGAATTTGAACCATTCTTTACTAGAAAAGCTTCACCAATGAATAATAATGTTTGAGCTATTATTTATGAAAAGAGTTGTGCTGTCACATATTAAATGATAATTAGTTTTCGTTTTACTTATCTCTATGAAGAACACTAAAATAGATAATTAGAAATATACATCAAGGGGGGACTCTAGTGGTTTCTTTTTTACTCACGTTGAAAAGACTTTTTCATGGATTATTTCATTCATTTAAGGAGAAGGAATTTCAAGTTATATTTGTATTAATTATAGCTATCCTTCTTTCTGGTACTATTTTTTATACGAAAGTAGAAGCTTTAAGTGTTATCGACTCACTCTATTTCTGCTTTGTAACCTTAAGTACGATTGGTCATCCTGATTTTGTCCCAGAAACAGTTTTCGGAAAGATTTTTACAATGATCTATATATTAGCTGGAATTGGACTCTTTTTCGGATTAATTGTACGGATTGGGAGAGGAATTATAAAAAGCAAAAATGACTAAAAAAGATCGTGGTCATGAAATAGGAGTTTTTTATTGTTTCTCTACTTATATCGTATTATTAAAGCCAGAATAGACAATTTTGTGAAATTCAAAAATACTAGCATATAATTTTATGGAAACGGATTGACAGGGAGATTTAAACTGATAAAATAAAAATGCAAATGATAATGAATATCATTGATAAATGGTGCATAGTTTTAAATAAAGTATTCTGTTTGGTTTCCGTTTATCGGTTATTTTTTATAAAATTAAATGATAATGAATCTCATTGTCATAGAATTCAAGGTACATATATCATAGCCAGCTAAAGGGAAGTTAGGTTTTCTATGAAAAAAGTAGTTTTAATACTCATGTTTATTGTTCTATCAATTATTTCATTATTTGTAGGTGTTCAAAATATTACACCACTTGATATTTTTCATCTTACTGATGAACAAAAAGACATTTTGCTTATTAGCAGATTGCCAAGATTAGTTAGTTTGATATTAGCTGGAGCTAGTATGAGTATATGTGGTTTGATTATGCAGCAGTTATCCCGGAATAAGTTTGTATCACCAACGACTGCTGGAACGATGGATTCTGCGAGATTAGGGATTCTTGTTTCCTTAATTATTTTCTCGTCAGCCAGTATGCTGGAAAAAATGGTGTTAGCTTCTTTATTTGCACTTATAGGAACATTCGTGTTTATGAAGGTTCTAGATAAAATTAAGTTCAAGGATGCCATCTTTATTCCACTTGTTGGTTTAATGTTCGGGAATATTATTAGCTCGATTACCACGTTTTTTGCTTATAAGCATGATTTGATACAGAGTATATCATCATGGCTGCAGGGGGATTTCTCCATGGTAATGTCAGGGAGATATGAAATGATCTATATCAGTATTCCTCTGCTTATCCTAGCGTATTTATTTGCAGGTAAATTTACATTAGCAGGTATGGGAGAAGATTTTGCTGTAAATCTTGGCTTAAATTATAAGGTTGTTGTAAATATTGGATTGGTAATTGTGGCATTATCTGCAACCTCAGTATTGTTAACTGTAGGGACAATTCCATTCCTTGGGTTGGTTGTTCCAAATATTGTTTCCATTTATAACGGTGACAATTTAAAGAAAAACCTTTCTCAAACTGCCCTATTAGGTGCCGTGTTCTTGTTGTTCTGTGACATTTTAGGCCGCATCATCATTTATCCATATGAAATTCCAATTGGATTAACGGTTGGTGTAATAGGAAGTGGTATTTTTCTTTACTTACTTATGAGGAGAAAGGCATATGCGTAATAAAGTCAAATTATTGATCCTAGCAGTTGTGTCAGTCATTTTAGTGAGCATTTTTATGTTTACAGAAATGGGGAATTTTCCAGCGTATGTACTGCCAAAACGAGGCATAAAAATATTAGCAATTATCTTAACTGGTGGTTCCATCGCATTTTCAACCGTCATCTTTCAAACAATCACGAATAATAAAATTTTAACGCCAAGTATTATCGGGTTAGATTCTCTTTACATGTTAATCCAAACTTTTTTAATTTTTGTCTTTGGTGCAACCAGTGCGACTGTGATGAATAAAAACTTAAACTTTCTTCTCTGTGTCGCATTAATGGTCGTCTTTGCAGGATTATTATATAAATTCTTGTTTAAAAAAGAAGGACGAAATATTTATTTTCTTTTACTAGTTGGTCTAGTAATGGGGACATTATTTCAAAGCTTTTCATCGTTTATGCAAGTGATCATTGATCCGAATGATTTTATGGTTGTTCAAGATCGAATGTTTGCAAGCTTTAACAATATAAATACCGATTTATTAACAATCTCGTTTGTTTTGGTGATTTTAATTGGTCTATATTTTATTAGATTTATAAAATTCCTAGATGTCCTATCATTAGGTAGGGAGGAGGCTATTAATCTTGGTGTGGATTATGATTACGTCGTCAAACGTCTCTTAATTGTCGTGGCGATTCTCATTTCCATCTCTACAGCATTAATAGGTCCTATTACATTTTTGGGATTACTCGTGGCAAATGTATCTTATCAATTTTTAAAAACCTACAAGCATTCATACTTAATAACTGGCTCTATCTTAATAAGTATTATCGCTTTAGTTGGGGGATTATTAATTGTAGAGCGAGTATTTACATTCTCTACAACATTGAGTGTCATTATTAATTTTATCGGCGGAGTCTATTTTATCTATCTACTTTTAAAGGAGAGTCGAGCATGATTGAGATCAGAAATGTTTCAAAAACATACGGGAACAAGAGTGTAGTCGAAAATGTCTCTTTGAATATAGAAAAAGGGAAGATCACTTCCTTCATCGGTCCAAATGGAGCGGGGAAAAGTACTCTGTTATCAATGATGAGTCGATTAATTTCGAGAGATAGTGGCGAAATTTTAATTGATGGTCAAGATATCAGTAAATGTAAATCCAATCTGTTAGCGAAAAAAATGTCCATTCTAAAACAATCTAATCATATTAATATTCGCTTAACAGTTAGAGAATTGGTTTCATTTGGTCGTTTTCCTTATTCACAAGGGAAGCTAACGAAAGAGGATTGGGTGTATGTTGATGAGTCGATTGCCTATATGGAATTGGAAGATATTCAACATAAATTCTTGGATCAATTAAGTGGCGGGCAACAACAACGTGCGTATATCGCGATGGTTATTGCTCAAAACACAGAATATATCCTATTAGATGAACCATTGAATAATTTGGATATGAAACACTCTGTTCAAATTATGAAAGTACTAAGAAAGCTAACAGATGAATTAGGAAAGACCGTTGTCATTGTTATCCATGATATCAACTTTGCTTCTTGTTACTCAGATCATGTCGTGGCATTAAAGGATGGAAAAGTTATTCAAGACGGTCCTACTGATCATATTATTGACTCATCCATTCTCGGTGATATATATGAAATGGATATAGCCATTCAAAATATAAATGAAAATAGAATTGCTGTTTATTATGCATAAGGGAATATATACTACTGATAAAGTATTGTGATTGTAACAATTAAACCTAATAACTGAATTCACGGATGGCGCCTTCGTGTTCAGTTTTTATATTCCATATTGAGAATGAATTTCATTTGCTTGGAATGTTTCAATTACAATTTTTATAAATTATGAAAACTATTAAAAGAGGTGTAAACATGAAAAAGAAATTATCCTTATTTTTTATCATAGCAGTACTAGCAGTATTTGCAGTTGCATGTGGAACAACTAAAGATGACAACACATCTGGTTCAAAATCAGAAGGCAAGTCAGAAAGTAAATCTGAGGTATTAACAATTAAACATCAGCTTGGAGAAACACCAGTACAGAAAAATCCTAAAAAAGTAGTAGTTTTTGATATGGGTACTTTAGATACATTAGATAAATTAGGTCTTAGTGATTCTGTAGTAGGTGTTCCACAAAAAAATCTTCCATCTTATTTAGATGCTTACAAGGATTCTAAATATAGCAATGTAGGTGGATTAAAAGAACCGGATTTTGAAGCAATTAATGAAATTCAGCCAGATTTAATTATCATTTCTGGACGCCAACAAGATTCTTATGATAAGTTTTCTGAAATTGCACCAACTATTTTCATGGGTGTAGATACTAATAAATATATGGATTCATTTAAAGAGAATGTAAAGACAATTGGAGAGATTTTTGGTAAGGAAGAGCAAGCTGATAAGGAATTAGCCTCTATAGATAAAGATATTGCTGACTTAAAAGAAAAAGCAGATGCAAGTGATGCAAAAGCATTAATTACTTTAGCAAGTGGTGGTAAAGTAACTGCTTATGGACCATCATCTAGATTTGGATTAATACATGATGTTTTTGGTATAAAAGCTGTGACAAAGGATCTAGAGGCTGATCCTGTTCATGGACAAAATATTTCAATGGAATTTATTACAGAAAAAAATCCTGACATACTATATGTTATCGACCGTGACGCAGCAGTCGGCGAAGGAAATAATGCAAAACAAGTCATTGAGAACGATTTAGTCAAGAAAACGAATGCATATAAAAATAATAAAATTGTTTACCTTGATCCTGGCTATTGGTACTTATCCGGTGGAGGCTTAGAGTCTGTATCAGAGATGGTAAAAGAAGCAGCAAAAGGATTAGAATAAATGAAAAAGGGAATGGATGATCTAATAAGATACTCCATTCCCCTTTTTTTCGTTTAGTCTTTTCAAATAGGTGAATAAAAGGTGATTATTAAAAATAAAAACAAAGCTGTTGAAAAGAGCCCTAGCTAATAAGAAAAAGCACAATAAAATAAATAACCATGGCACTTAACCCTACTGGAATTCCGAACTTTGCCCACTCTTTACTAGATATTTTTAATTTTCCAGCTGCAATAATATTTGGTATATTTCCCGGTACAAGAATTCCACCACTTATTAGGAGTCCGAGTAGAATTGCTTTAATCGTTGCACCATCCATTGCAGGGCTAATTTCAGCTGCAGCTAATGTAGCATTATCCAATATTGCCGAGATCATATTAATCCAATATAAGACGAATGGACTTAAATCTAGTAAGTACTCTTTGATTAATGGCTCAAATCCAGCCCCTAGCAGCGTGAGCCCCATTACAAAGAGATAGATCTTTAGTGCTCGAATAATTATTTCACCATATCCTTCAGCCGACTGATCACTCTTCAGTCCGTTCTCATCATTTTTCGGCTTTACTAAAATCGCAGCTAATAGTCCAAAGATAACAACAGCAGATATCACTTCCGGTCCAATTAAATGAATTAAATAGAAGAAGTCCGCATGTAGCTTACTAATTGCAAGTGTAGATAAAGGCTCACCAATGGGTGTTAAAGCAGCCCCTAACCCAATGGAGAAACAGGCTAAGACAACTAGGCGAAGTTCTGACTTTCGATCTAGACGAAGAACACTAACAATTAATACCAATATGAGTGCAGCAATTATTGCAGTGATAATACTCGAAATGAGACCCAATAGAATGACAATCAAGGCGAAAAACAGTGGATATGGAACTGCACGACTGATGCCTTGAATGATCTTCTCAAGTGGTCGCTGTAGCCATTTGAATAATAATCCTGCAATGAAGACTGCTAAAGTAATCTTAATGGGATCCTCTAATGCCTTCATTATTAAAGGTCTATCTAGTACCCCACTGACTAATACAGCAGCTAGTCCCATTATGAATAAAAAGATTTCCAAATTATGCTCTACAAACTTAATAGAAAATGGTAATAGTAAAACACATAGTAAAATAATGATTAATCCTAGTAGCATAGAAACGTTCCTTTTCACATAGATTTAATGATGTTATTCATTAATAACAACACTCTTATTATTTTAGTATAAATAGAAAGAAAAATAACTTCAATAAAATTGACACAATTCATTGACTTTTCAATCATTATAAAAATAACAAGAGGACTGTTTGTAAGACCTTTTTAAGGTATAAAAAATAATAAAAGCCGATTAACTTCGGCTCTAATCCTATATATTTATTTTTACAAAGGTTATTGTTTCTTCGAAAAGAAACAATATTCATAGGTATGTATGCAAAATTATATTCATTAAATTTAAATAAAAGTGTAAAGAAATAGAAAAGATTAAATTCTTGTAAAGAACAACGCTTTTTTAAAACTTTATGATAAGATATAGGATATTTATACTGAATAAATGGAGATTATAAATGGAAAATCAATCAGCTCTAACATATAAAGTGGTAGAAACATGTTTGCTTGCAGGGAAGATTATGCTTCAGAGTGGTGCTGAAACGTATCGAGTGGAGGATACGATGACAAGGATCGCTGAATCGTTTGGCATATTGCACACACATAGTTTTGTAACGCCAACAGGGATTATATTTTCTATTGATGGATCAGAGCCTACGAAGCTTGTTCGTGTATCGGAACGATCCACGGATTTAAAAAAGGTAACGATTGTAAATAGTATTTCCAGAAAGTTAACAGGTAGAGAGATATCATTAAATGAAGCATGGGATGAATTGAAAATAATAGAAAAAACAAATTTTGCTTACCCTATTTGGATTCAAATCACAGCTGCAGCTATCGCTAGTGGATGCTTTATGATCATGTTTAATGGTGGTTGGGGTGATTTTCTTCCATCGGTTATAACTGGTGGCTTAGGATTTACTGGTCTAATTTATTTACATCGAATTGTAAAGGTGAAATTTTTTTCGGAGTGTCTCTCCTCGCTTATCATCGGATTAATGGCTATAACTTTTGTAAAGCTGGGCATTGGTAATGAACTAGATAAAATTATTATTGGATCAGTTATGCCTCTTGTTCCAGGATTACTTATTACGAATGCCGTTCGTGATTTAATGGCTGGTCATCTTGTATCTGGAATATCAAAGGGTGCTGAAGCGTTTTTAACCGCCTTCGCTATAGGAACCGGAATCGCTGTAGTAATATCACTCTTTTCAATGATATAGGGAAAAGCGTAAGCGCTAAAATGGAATCGGTAGGAAAGGAATATGAGTTTCATGATTGAACAACTTATCACTAGCTTAATAGCAACGGGTGCGTTTGGGATTATCTTTAATATACCGAGGAAAAAGCTATTTTTATGCGGCCTCGTTGGTATGTTGGGTTGGTTTGTATATATTTTACTTATGTCATCCTATGCAAATGCTGCAGTAGCAAGTTTAGTGGCAGCCTTTGTCATTGCTGTAATCAGTCAAGTTTTTGCCAAGATATATAAAGCACCGATTATTATTTTTAGTGTGTCTGGAATTATTCCGCTTGTTCCGGGTGGAATGTCCTATGATGCCATGCGCCATTTTGTCGCTAATGATTATAATACGGCACTTCAACTAGCAGCTAAAGCATTTATGATATCCGGTGCAATTGCTATTGGTATTGTGTTTGCAGAGGTTATCAATCAAATGATCAAAAGTGTTTGGCAAAAGAAAACAACATAGAAATAAAAAGGCTGTTTTCGTATAGTTTGTTGCTTATGTAAAAGCCTAACTACCGGCTTTTACTCCCCATAAAGGATTCTAGCTTGAGATCGCAGCTCTTTTCTCAGTGAAATGAAACGTGTAGCGATCCCTAGTTGTATTAGTTATAACTTTATTTAAATAGCAACAATGTTTGAGAAAAGAGTCAATAAAAAAGAGGTTACCTAGATAACCTCTTAAAAATTTTCTGTCTTATTTTTAGAAGGGAGAATTCTCTGTTCAATTCTCTCATAGCCTTTTAGTATTTTTGTGATTAGGGAGATTTTTGGAACAAGCCAATACGCAAATAGTGCTGAAATAATCCCTATTATGGCACCAGTCATTACATCTACTGGATAATGAACCCCTACCCATACTCGAGAGATAGCTACTAAAATCGCAAGTGTAATCCATAACCACCATTCTTTTTTTCGAACGAGCCAAAAGGAAAAGCAAATCGAGAAGAAGATGATAGAGTGATCACTTGGAAAAGAATTATCTATTCCATGTTCAATAAGTTGACTAACATTTGGAAGTACGGCGAACGGTTGGTGATGGGAATAAAATTGGCCAGCAATTTTCCCGATAATCTCAGCAAGAATAACTGTTACCACAGATTGAATAACCATCATTCTATTTTTTTTGTTTCGGGTAAACCAATGAAGAATCATTGCAAGAAACAAAAAATATAGCAGATACTCTGCAATAAAGATGACAACAGGATTTAAAAATGAATAATCCTTTCCTAAATTATTGATCATTCGGAAAGCATCAATATTTAATTCGGAAAACGACAATATTCTTCCTCCTAATTCAAAACTATCAATGATCAAAAAATCATCAATGTTTGTATTATATAACAAACTGCTGTTATATAACTACCTTATTCTATTACAATTTCCTTACATCCTTGTAAGGAAAACACCTCAAATATTTTATGGACAACTCAACGAATAGGCATTCGCACATATAATAAGTATCAGTTTTTTAGATCTTGGATGGAGGAGATGCTTTAGATGTGCGGAATAACTGGATGGATTGACTATAAGACAAATTTATTAAATAAGCAGGATACTATTCAAATGATGACAGAGACATTATCAAAGCGTGGACCTGATGATACAAATATTTGGTTAACAAGGAATGCTGCTTTCGGTCATAAGCGATTAGTAGTAGTGGATCCTTTATGTGGTGTTCAACCAATGTCTCGAAAGAAGGAAGACTATACTTATACACTTTGTTATAATGGCGAGCTATATAACACGGAAGACATTCGTAAGGAACTTCTAAGCAAGGGATATCGATTTCAAGGACATTCAGATACGGAAGTTTTGTTATCTGCCTATATGGAGTGGGAAGAGGATTGTATCCATCATTTTAATGGGATATTTGCTTTTGCAATTTGGGACGAAAAGAAGCAGCAATTATTTGCAGCGAGAGATCGGTTGGGGGTAAAACCACTTTTTTATAGGGAGCATAATGGTGGATTATTATTTGGATCAGAATTAAAGGCAATATTAGCTCATCCAGAAGTTAAACCAGAGCTTGGAAGAGATGGACTATCTGAAATATTTGGGCTAGGACCATCGAGAACACCAGGACATGGAATCTTTCAAGGAATTAATGAGTTAAGGCCTGCATTCGCATTGACCTTCTCAAAGAACGGAATGAGACAGTGGAGGTATTGGAATGTTAAGAGTGAAAGGCATCTTGATTCATTAGAGGAAACAGCTGAAAAAATTAACTATTTATTTAAAGATGCTGTAACAAGGCAGCTAGTATCGGATGTTCCAATTTGTACGTTTTTATCAGGAGGAGTCGACTCCAGCGCCATCACAGCTATAGCGGCAAACCACTTCAAGGAAAATAATGAAGGTCCGTTGCACACATTCTCTATCGATTATGAAGGAAATGATCAGTATTTTAAGGCAAATGAATTTCAGCCAAATGCAGATTCTTATTGGATTGAGAAAATGACACAAAGCTTTGGAACTATTCATCATTCAAGTATTATAGGGCAGGAAGAGCTAGCTGAGTATTTAAAGGAGGCAGTTTTAGTTCGAGACACTCCTGGAATGGCAGATGTGGATTCCTCTCTGTTATGGTTTTGTAAAGAGATCAAAAAAGATTTTGTTGTAAGTTTATCAGGAGAGTGTGCAGATGAGATTTTCGGAGGCTACCCATGGTTTTATCGAGAAGAGGATTTAGCTAGGAATGGATTTCCGTGGATGCGTTCGATTGACGAACGAGTCGGTTTGCTAAAAGATGGTTGGAGTAAAAAGCTAAATATCGAAGATTACGTTTTAACAAAATATGAAGAGACTGTCCAAGAAACACCAATTCTTGAAGGAGAGTCACTTTTAGAGGCGAAGAGACGCCAATTGTTTTATATAAATATGATTTGGTTTATGACTACATTACTAGATAGAAAAGATCGAATGAGTATGGGGGCAAGTTTAGAGGTACGTGTTCCGTTTGCTGATCATCGATTAGTGGAATATGTTTGGAATATCCCTTGGGAGATGAAAATGTATGGGAATCGTGAAAAAGGTTTACTGCGAAAAGCATTAGAAAATATTTTACCTGCTGAAGTTTTATATCGTAAAAAAAGTCCATATCCAAAAACCCATCATCCAGTATATACAAAGGTTGTTAAGCAATGGCTAAATGATATTTTAGGGGATAAAAATTCAATTTTATATGAAATGTTAAAGGCAGACCGATTAAAGGAAATTGTTGAAACAGAAGGAAGGGCGTTTCAAGTACCATGGTTTGGCCAATTAATGACAGGACCTCAATTACTTGCGTATTTAGCACAAATACACTACTGGTTTGATAAATATGGAATTAATATTAAGGAATAATGTTATGATATTTAGTGATAACATCGATATAGATGTTATCACTTTATTTTGTATGAGAAATGATAATAATGAATAGTAAACAGTTTTATGTAAATATTTTTTAATGCCAACTGAGAGAAAAGGAGCAATCATGGGAGATTTTTTAACAATCGGTGTACAACCGATTATACAGAAGCAGCTTAAAGCAAATGGAATACATGAACCAACAGCTATACAGGAGGAAGTAATCCCATTACTTTTAAAAGGCAGTGATGTGATTGCACAAGCACAAACTGGAACGGGAAAAACACTAGCTTTCCTTTTACCAATTTTAGAGAGAATTGATTCGGCTAATCCTACTGTTCAAGCTTTAATTGTTACGCCTACAAGGGAACTTGCTTTGCAAATTACAGCTGAATTAAAACAATTGACAACTGCACTGGACACGATAAATAGTCTAGCCATTTATGGGGGACAAGATGTAGAGCAACAATTAAAACGATTAAAAGGAGCTATCCATATTATTGTTAGTACACCAGGTAGACTACTGGATCATGTAAGAAGAGGAACGGTAGATTTATCTACTGTTTCGATGTTTGTATTAGATGAAGCAGATCAAATGTTACATCTAGGGTTCTTACCAGAGGTAGAGGATATTATCTCTGCATTATCAAAAAAAAGACAAACGATGCTTTTTTCTGCAACGATGACGAAACAAGTGAGCTCGATTGCAAAGGAGTATATGAATAATCCAATTAGTATCCGGGTGCAAAGTAAGCAAGTGACTTTGGATAAAATTGATCAATTCGTTATTGAAACGACGGATCGTGCTAAACAAGCAAGCCTTCGTATAATGATGGATGAGCACCGTCCTTTTTTAGCAATTATTTTTTGTAGAACAAAGAGAAGGGTAAGTACATTAACTGATGCTTTAAAAGGATATGGCTATAATACAGAAGAGCTCCATGGTGATTTATCGCAAGCAAAGCGGGAAAAAGTGATGAAGAGCTTTCGAGAGGCGAAAATACAATATTTAGTTGCAACAGATGTCGCTGCAAGAGGAATAGATGTTGAAGGCGTTACACATGTGTTTAATTATGATATTCCTCAAGATGTAGAAAGTTATATTCATCGAATTGGAAGAACTGGTAGAGCAGGCGGGAAAGGAATGGCGTTCACATTTGTGGCTCCAAAGGATCGCTCCTACCTCGAGATGATTGAAAAAGGAATACGTCAGAAATTAGATAGGATAAATATCCAATTGCCTAATAACCAATCAGAAATGAATTCAACGGAAATAAAAACAAAGAAGAAGCCTCAGAAAAGTTACCGTAAATCTGAAAAACCAGCTTTAAACACAAGAAAGTCAAAAAGAAGAAGATAGAGTTTGCATAATATCTCTACGTTTATTCAAACTATCATTGTAATATATAAAAAGGAGATGGATATGATGGGAAGAACAAAACGTGGGAATGCTAATGCTCAAAGAAATAATAATGTGAAAAATCACAATGAAATTAGTGAGGAATTGGTCGAATTCCATACAGATAAAAAAGGAAAAACAAAAAAGAAACAGTAAAGCGGTAGGCATTTGCCTACCTTTTTAATTTAATGGATGCTGAACTTATTACATAGGGAATTTGTTAATTTAAAACAAAAAATTTATCTATATTTGTCTAAAATTAATGTTGAATCTAGGTCAATTTTAGTAGATAATGAATAATGGGAGAGAACCTTCTAAATTCTCCCAAAACTTTATTATATCTTAAAGTAAGAATAGAAGACTAGAAAAATCATTGCAAAAAGGTTGTTTTTTTACAAATTTTTGAAGCTTTAAAATATTCAACAGAAATGCTTCTATTATCTCCTTGGTTGTATTTACCTTGTTATTTCTCACATTTTCAGAATTGTCCATGTACATTTTTATGTATAATAGAAAAGTAGGGTATATTCCTTTTTTAGCATAGCAAATCATTTGGTATGTTAAAGGAGATAAGTTCATGAGAATTATATTTTTCTACTTTTAGAGTGGAAAGAAAAAGTTTTGTAAAAAAGTAAACTGTAATGAGTTTAAGCGAGTTTACTGGTAAAAAAAAGATGTTGTAAGATTATTTTTTGTCCAATTTTTTTGCTTAAGTATTTCCTAAATTGACAGTCTATTTTTACTTTTGCTGTATAAGAAAATAATCCAAAAGGGGAAATAATTTAAAAATGATAGAATTTAAAAATGTATCTAAAGTTTACCCTAATGGGACGAAAGGCCTGAAAAATGTAAACCTTACCATTAATAAAGGCGATTTTGTTGTTATTGTTGGGTTATCAGGTGCTGGTAAATCAACGCTTCTTCGTTCTATTAACCGTCTTCATGAAATTACAGAAGGTGAAATTTTAATTGATGGTAAATCAATTACTGCAGCAAAAGGAAAGTCCCTTCGCCATATCCGACGTGACATTGGTATGATTTTCCAAAACTTCAATCTTGTAAAACGTTCTTCCGTTTTGCGTAATGTATTATCAGGTCGAGTAGCTTATCATTCAACAGTACGAACTCTATTAGGCATGTTTCCAAAAGAGGATGTTGAACTAGCCATCAATGCACTTGATCGTGTGAATATTAAAGAGAAAGCGTATTCACGCGCGGATGAGCTATCTGGAGGACAACAACAACGTGTATCTATTGCTCGTGCATTAGCACAAGAAGCCAAGATTATTCTAGCGGATGAGCCTGTAGCGTCACTTGATCCTTTTACTACTAGACAAGTAATGGATGATTTAAAACGAATTAATCAAGAATTAGGGATAACAACGATTGTAAACTTGCACTTCGTTGACTTAGCTCGTCAATATGCTACTCGTATTATAGGTATACGCGCTGGAGAAGTCGTATATGATGGTCCTGTTGAAGAAGCTACTGATGAGGTTTTCTCTCAAATCTATGGTCGCGAGATTAAGAAAGATGAGATGCTAGGAGAGACAGATCAATGAGTTCAGTAAAGGTGAAAAAACCGTCTAGAATGAAAGGTATCGTCACGCTCATCCTAATTATTGTTATTTTATGGGCGAGTGCATTAAATACTGAGGTATCATTTCAAAAGCTGTGGGCTGGTCTGCCAAACATGGGGACACTTCTAGAGGAAATGTTTCCTCCAGATTGGAGCTATTTCAAATCAATCACAGAGCCAATGCTTGCTACGATTCGAATGGCTGTTCTAGGTACAACCTTTGGTGGAATTGTTGCGATCCCAGTTGCATTACTATCATCCAGTAATGTAGTACGAATTCCTGTTATTTATCAGATTGCAAGATTTATCATGAATCTTATCCGTACAATCCCAGAGCTATTATTAGCCGCTCTGTTTGTTCCTATTTTTGGAATCGGTGAAATCCCTGGTATTCTAGCAATTTCTGTATTTTCCTTTGGTATTATAGCGAAACTTTTTTATGAAGCAATTGAGGCGATTGATCCGGGCCCATTAGAAGCAATGACGGCTGTAGGAGCAAACAAGATCCAATGGATTTTCTTTGGTGTCATTCCTCAGGTTCTTGCTCATTATATGTCATTTTTCTTATATAGCTTTGAAATTAATATTCGTGCCGCAGCTATTCTCGGATATGTAGGAGCAGGGGGTATTGGTTTATTCCTTAATAATGCTTTAGGATTTTTCCAATACGATCGCGTATTATCGATTATTATTTATACCTTTATCGTGGTTCTCATTGTTGATGCGATAAGTAATAAGATTCGGGAGAAATTACTATGAGTCAAATAAAAAAACCACTAAGTAAACGAATAAGAAATTGGGCCATTTTTGTCATTGTTATTGCCATCTACGTATGGGCATTTGCAGGTGCCCCGTCGATGGTATTAAAGGATTCAGCTATTCAAGCACTTAAAGCAATTTTTCATGGATTTCTTCATCCTGATTGGGATTATATCTATGATCCAGCAGGAGAGGATTTACTTCGTACCTTACTTGAAACATTAGCGATTGCTGTATTAGGGACATTTATCTCAGCTATACTTTGTGTACCATTCGCGTTTTGGTCAGCAAGAAATATGAGTAAGAATAGAGCTATTTCAAGTCTTGGGAAAATCATATTAAGCTGTATTCGTGTATTTCCAGAGCTAATCATGGCATTATTATTTATTAAGTCTGTTGGTTTAGGACCATTTGCCGGCATTCTTGCTTTAGGATTTCATTCAATCGGTATGTTAGGGAAGCTATTTGGTGAGTCGATTGAGAATACTGAATTTAGTGCAAGAGAGGCTTTAATCGCTTCTGGAGCGAATAAGCTACAAGTTTTATGGTTTGCGATTATTCCGGAGGTAATGCCAGCGTTCATGTCCTACACATTATATCGATTTGAAATTAGTGTACGTTCAGCAACTATTCTCGGTATCGTAGGAGCGGGGGGAATTGGTGCCCCATTAATCTTTGCATTGAATGGTCACTCATGGGATCGTGTAGGGATTATATTATACGGAATCATTGTCATGGTAACAATTATTGACTTAATTTCTGCTGCAATTCGTAAACGTTTAGTTTAATAAATTTAAAGGAAGGGACGCTGGCTATCAGCGTTCTTTTTTTATAATTAACTAAGTATAAATTGGGCTGTTTCTGTCGGTCTCATTCTAACTCTTCGAGATTTTATGTTGATTCGGTGCAAAAGAGTTCTCTTCTGCTTTTATTTTGGAGATAATAGGTTTGCTAAATATTATGTATAAAAAAGAAGAAGCGCCAATATGACGCTTCTTCTTTTTTATTATTTACCGACTTCTGCAATCTTTTTAGTGTAATCACGAACTACATCAAAGTTAGAGTCGTCAGATTTTTTATAGCCAACATGTGAATAGATTGCTTGGATAATTTCTTTACCCTTTTCATCTTCACCAATTTTTACGAATGCATCTGCAATTTTATCTTTCCATGCTTGATCCATATCAGGGCGAACACTGATTGTATCATTTGGAATTTTATCTGTTGTGAATAGATAGTGTGTATCTTTATAAACATTTGGATATTCTTTTTCAACGATATTACGTGCATCAACGAATAATGCTGCAGCATCAACATCTCCACTTAGGACACCTTGAACGCCTTTATCATGTCCTTGAAGCTGAATGCCTGTTACATCTTTTTGTGCGTCAACGCCGTCTTTCTTCATTTCAACAGCTGGCCATACATATCCTGCTGAAGAAGTTGGAGCTTGCCAGCCGATTGTTTTGCCTTTTAAGTCTTTAATGCTATTAATACCAGAGTCATTTTTTACAAGAATTCCAGATAAGTAGTAATCTACTAATTCATCCGTATTTTTTCCTGTTTCAGGATCAACTGCATAACGTAATGCTTGAAGTAATACATCTGCATAGCCTTTTTCGTGTGCTAATACATAGTCAGTAGGTGGTAGGAAACCAAGGTCAAGTTGTTTAGAACCCATTGCTTCAACTACACCATTGTAGTCAGTTGTTACTTGAACTTTAACAGGGATATCAAGTTCTTTTTCTAGTAGGTCTGCTAAAGGTTTTGCTTTTGCTTCTAATGTCTCAGCATTTTGAGATGGTACGAAACCAATTGTTAGTTCTTTTGGAACATAATTTTTGCTATCTGATTTTTTGTCGCCATTCTTTGCTTCGTCATCGCCTTTGCCGCAGCCAGCCATTACAATGGCAACTACACCAAGTGCGAGGAATAATGCAGCAAATTTTTTAAGCATACATGTACCTCCGAATGTAAAAAGTTTTTTTGAATACGCTTTAAGCATATAATATTTTTAATATAAAGGAAATAAGAAAATTGCATTTCTATTAAATTTTTTGAAGAACAATGTCTATTGTTATAGTAGTATTAAATTGATGTAAAAAAATATGGATTTTTTGTAAAGGTTTCCTAGAATATTAATAATTCTGAAATAATTAGGGGTTGTTCCTCAATTACTATATGGTAGAGAGAGTTCATATTTTTAGTTTATAATAAAGAGTAAGAATTAGGTCCTTTTTTTAACTTGTTTTTACCTAAAAGGACGTAAAAAGATATAAGAAATACATATAAAAAAACAGCTAATGATATAAGGATGGGTAAAAATGAAAAAGATGAATATAACGATACTTGAAACTAGTGATGTACATGGTAGCATCTTTCCGATAAATTATGGGACAAATAAAGAAGCAGATGTAGGGCTTGGTAAGATTGCTTCATTAATTAAACAGGAAAGACAAAAGAATGAAAATACAATTCTAATTGATAATGGAGATTTAATCCAAGGCACACCTTTAACTTATCATTATGCCAGAATTAATCATGAACGTCCTAATCCAATGGTTCTTTTAGCGAATGAATTACGATATGATGCAGCTGTCTTTGGTAATCATGAATTTAATTATGGAAAGGAAGTTCTTGGATCAGCTGTGAATGAATCAAACTTTCCTTGGTTATCAGCTAATATTATGAATAAAGAAACAGGGGAGCCTTATTATGGTTGTCCGTACTTAATAAAGGATGTTAATGGTGTGAAGGTAGGAATCTTAGGATTAACAACACCATATATTCCAAATTGGGAGCAACCGGAAAATATTGAAGGCATCGATTTTGTGAATCCTGTGGAAGAAGCAAAGAAGTGGGTGAAATATCTCCGTGAAGAGTTGGATGTAGATATTGTGATTGTGTCTTATCATGGAGGATTTGAGCGTGATTTAGAAACAGGAGAACCGACTGAAACGTTAACTGGGGAGAATCAAGGGTATCAAATTTGTCAGGAGGTTGAAGGCATCGATGTCTTATTAACTGGCCATCAGCATCGACAAATTGAAGACCAAATGATAAATGGTGTGATCATAGTGCAGCCGGGAAATAATGGGATAGCTTTAGGAAAGGTTTCTCTGCAGCTTGAAAATCAGGAAGGGATATGGAAGATCGTTAAAAAGACTTCTGCATTACTTCCAGTGATCGGTGTTCAAGCTGATTTGGATTTGCTCGATCAAGTAAGAGAATATGAACAAGCAACCCAGGAATGGTTGGACCAACCAATTGGTAAAATTGAAGGAGATATGGTTGTGAATAATCCAATGGAAATTAGAATGGGAGACAATGCATTGATTGAATTCTTTAATCATGTACAGATGGATGTTGCTGATGTAGAGATATCTAATACCGCTTTATTTGATAATCAGTCTCCTGGACTTACAGAGAATGTGACAATGAGGGATGTTGTTTCGAATTACATCTATCCTAATACATTAAAGGTCATTCGTATTTCTGGAGCTGATATGAAAGAAGCTTTAGAGCGTTCGGCATCGTACTTTAAACAGTATGATGGTGGAGAGGTTGAGGTGAATCCTGCATTTACTACGCCAAAGCCACAGCATTTTAACTATGATATGTGGGAAGGCATAGAGTATGTTATTGATATTCGTAAGCCTGTTGGAGAGCGAATCGTGAAACTTGAATTCAAAGGAGCCCCGGTAGACCCTAATCAAGAATATGATGTTGTTATGAACAATTATCGAGCTGGTGGTGGGGGAGAATACTTTATGTATAAAGATAAACCTGTCATTAAAGATATTCCTACGGATGTATCAGAACTTATTGCTAATTATATTTTAGAAAAGAAAGTCGTTACAGCAACAGTTAATCATAATTGGAAAGTTATTTATTAAGATATAAATGAAAGGAGGCTGCCCAGTTGCAGCTTTCTTTTTTTTATGCCATGTTCAACATAAGCAACATCGCGATGATCGCAATAATAGGAAAAGCCAAAATCATCATGAGGCCAATAAATGTAAAGGAGCGAATGAATGCTTTTATCTCCTCGGTCACATCGACTTTTGATTGCAAAAAAATGAATAGTACACCAAATAATGTTGCGATAATGGTTATAGCGATAGGAATCAGTAAATCAGCTGTACTAGATACTGGGCGTGTATTCATAAAACCGAATACCACTAAAATAATTGGAATAATTTCAATGATGGCATTTGCTATAAAAAATTTCGTTTGTATTTTTCCTTGATCAGCTGGATTATCCTTCATCTTATCGATATGGAATTTAAAATTAACAGAAATTCCGATCACCGCAATGAGTACGGCGAACACAAAATAATAAACGGAATGCATGTTTATCCTCCTTTATTTAAAAAAATTTCGTTGTTTATTATATGTACGAATTTAAAGGATTTTTAGTTTCGTTATTTAACTAGAGAAACTTTTCTTTAGTGTATGAATAGTGGGTGAATACATATGATAAAAAAACATAGATTAAAGTAATTCCTACTTGACTGATTGGATTAATTATAATATAGTTTTGCTTGCAATAAAAAAACAATTGGCTTTGTTAAGAACGATGTTGCTGGTTAACTTAACCAATTTGAGGAAAGAAAATCAACAATACTGTTTAACAGCGCTATTTTATTTTAAGGGGGATAAAAGTGAACACTTTTCTTGTTATTATTAATATTGTTGTTTTGTTACTTTTAATCTTCGGCCTTTTTATTATGCAAAAGAAGCATGTTTCCTTTTCAAAACGTGTATTCGCTGGATTAGGTCTAGGACTTATTTTTGGTTTTATCATTCACTTGATTTATGGTACGACGTCGAAAGTAACAATTAATACTATAGATTGGTTTAATATTGTAGGTAGTGGTTATGTGAAATTACTTCAAATGGTCGTTATGCCACTTGTTTTTATTTCCATTGTCGGTGCTTTTACAAAATTAAAACTTACGAAAAACCTTGGGAAAATAAGCTTTTTAGTTATAGGAATCTTATTGGGAACAACAGCGATCTCTGCTGCTGTTGGCATTGGCTCAGCATTAAGCTTTAATTTAGATGGAATTCATCTAAATCAAGGTGAAGCTGAAGCTGCGAGAAACGCAGAGTTGCAAGAAAAAGTAGTTGGTGTTCAGGGAATGACTATTCCACAACAAATTATAGAATTATTCCCAAGTAACCCATTTCAAGATCTAACAGGTGCTCGTCCAACTTCTACAATTGCCGTCGTTATTTTTGCAGCATTTGTAGGAATTGCCTTTCTAGGTGTAAAACGTAAAGATCCAGAGCATGGTGAGTTTTTTGCAAAAATAATAGATACTATTTATGCCATTATTATGAGGATTGTTACCTTGATCCTTCGATTAACTCCATATGGGGTTTTAGCATTAATTACGAAGGTAACGGCGACAAGTGATTATGGAGCAATTGCTAAGCTTGGAAAGTTTGTTATTGCTTCCTATGTTGCGTTAATTATTATGTTTATTATTCATTTACTTTTAATTGCACTAGTCAAATTAAGTCCAGTCAAATATGTGAGAAAGGCATTACCAACCTTAACATTTGCTTTTACCTCTCGTTCAAGTGCAGGAACACTGCCTTTAAACATTAAAACACAAACTAGCAGTTTTGGTGTTTCTGAAGGGATTGCCAATTTTGCAGGATCATTTGGGTTGTCAATTGGTCAAAATGGATGTGCCGGTATTTATCCAGCTATGCTGGCGATTATGGTAGCTCCTTCAGCGGGAATTAATCCAATGGATCCATCGTTTATTGTGACGCTTATTATTGTTGTTGCCATTAGTTCATTTGGTGTGGCAGGTGTAGGTGGCGGTGCTACATTTGCAGCATTAATAGTGTTATCTGTACTAAACTTACCGATTGCTATTGTTGGATTGCTCATTTCAGTAGAGCCATTAATTGATATGGGCCGTACAGCATTAAATGTAAGTGGAAGTATGACAGCAGGTATATTAACTGGTAAGGTAACAGGAGAACTTGATAAGGAAGTATATCAGCAACATAAAACAATTGAAGCATAATATTATGTAAAATAAAAAGAATGCCCTCAAACTAACTTGACGGCATTCTTTTTTTGTTGGTACAACTAAACTTCATGTATTAGTTGATGCATTGTTCCATTTTTCTCATAATTTATGTGCCAAGAAAGGGCTTTTTCTAGAATATGTGGTGTCTGTCCACCTTTTTGCTTTGCTTCTTCAAAATATTCAATTAACTGGTCCCGATAAGATGGGTGGACACAGTTTTCGATAATGAGAGGAACCCGCTCGATCGGTGCTAATCCTCTTAAATCAGCATAGCCCTGTTCGGTTACAATGACATCAACATCATGCTCTGTATGGTCGACATGTGAGACAAACGGAACAATGCTTGAAATATCCCCGTTTTTTGCAATGGATTTTGTCACGAAAATCGCTAAACGTGCATTTCTAGCAAAATCTCCTGAACCACCGATTCCATTCATCATATGTGTGCCTCGAACATGGGTGGAGTTTACATTTCCATAAATATCAATTTCAAGGGCTGTATTTATGGATATTAGTCCTAGACGACGGATAATTTCCGGATGGTTTGAAATTTCCTGTGGTCTAAGAATTAAATAATTCTTATATTTATCTAGATTGGAGTATACCTGTTTCATCTTTTCATATGATAATGTAATGGAACAACAAGAGGCAAATCGTACCTTACCAGCATCAATTAAATCAAAGACTGCATCCTGAAGTACCTCGGAATAGACTTCTAAATTAGTAAAATCAGATTCTAGTAGTCCATGTAGCACTGCATTTGCTACTGAGCCTATCCCAGATTGCAAAGGTGCAAGTTGATTCGTTAATCTGCCAGCTTCAACTTCGCTTTTTAAAAAACGTATTAAGTGATTAGCCATGATTTGTGTTTCCTCATCAGGTGGAACGATCGTAGAGGCTGAATCAACTTGATGAGTGAATACAATACCGGCTATTTTATCACTATGAACAGGAATTCCTACAGATCCAATACGATCATCTACATTTTTTAACAGAATGGGTTCTCTTTCACCTTGCTTCCCTAACTCATAAATATCGTGAAGACCTTCTAAAGCTTGTGGTTGAGCCATATTAATTTCAACAATGACATGCTTTGCCTTTTCAACAAATATAGATGAGTTGCCCACTGAAGTAGAGGGGATAATGAATCCGGATTGATCAATCGAAACCGCTTCCACTATTGCGAAGTCAATAGGATTTAATACATCTGAGCGGATAGCTTCAGCCATATGTGATAAATGCTGATCAACAAAAAGCATTTCTCCTTGATTGATTTTCTTCCTCATCGTGCTGTCTGCTTGGAAAGGCATTCGTTTATGAATCATGCCAGCTTCAGCCATTAATTTATCAATATCTGAGCCTAAGGATGCCCCTGTATATATATTTAATTTCATTGCTTCGTTTTTAGCTCGTTCAATCAATGCGGTTGGAACAGCTTTGGCATCCCCAGCCCGTGTAAAACCGCTTAAACCTAATGTCATTCCATCCTTTATCCATGAAGCAGCTTCTTGGGCAGACACAATTCGATTCATTAAGCGAGGGTCTTTAATATAATTCGGTATATTGATTTCCATTTCTCGTCATCCTTTTATTTCTTTTGAAATATTCTATCAATCAATGAATGCCTGTTCACTAGTTTATGGATGAAAGGGCTTTTATAAAGTGTAAAGCAGAATATTTTGCCCGTTAAGTAGTAAAAATATTCAAAGAAAGCTGTTTTTAATCGATCTGTGTTAAATATTCAATTTTGTTTCAAATCTAAGTGGTCATATTCCATAAAAAAACAACCAGCGAGAGTGCGGGTTGTTAGAAGCAAAGTATTTTTCTAAATTGACTAGCATAAGTCTGGCTTACAGGAATTTTAGACCCATCCTTCATAATTAATAAAAAGGTTGAGTGGGAGTCTGGATGTATTTCTGCAATAAAATTAATATTAATAATATAAGAACGATGACATCGAATAAAAATATCATCGGGTAAATAAAACTCTAATTCTGTTAAATTATATTTATGTGCACCAATTAATGTATCTGAATGTACATTTGTTTTTCTACTTTGGGCTTCTAAATACATAATTTGTGAAAATGGTACAGGCAACCAACGGTCATTTGTTTTTACAGTAAGAAAATTAGTTGAGAAGGTTGCTGGCTTTTTCGGAAGAATTGCGGTGATACATCCTTTCAAATGCCCTTCATCTATAATAGGGAAGGATATACCGAAGTAAGAGATTCCTAGCACATTCTTATCGATATAGTCAGATATTTTTTTTTGTACAGTTAATGCTTGGTATGTTGCTGTACCTTCTCTAATACGATCACCTGGTTTAATTTTTAAATCAATTTGTTTGCTCGGCTGATAATAAATATATTGCTTCTCATTCGTTATGGCAATCGAGGTATCCTTTGGTACTAAGTCTTGTATAACTTCCATAATTGATGAAATAGTATGCTGGTCCATGCAGATTTTCACCTTCCTATTCTCTTGTTAAAAGAGCTTAAAAGAAATAAATAATTGCCCACTAAATGGTAGAATAGTATGAATAACTCATCAAAGCTATAAGCAGAACTTATTATACCATACTAGTATAGGAGTGAAAATCTATGCAAATAAGAGTCGGTACAATTAATGATATTAAGGGGCTTGCCAAGGTACACTATGAAAGCTGGATTACAACTTATACAGGAATGTTTTCAGAAGAAACATTTAAAAAACGTACCTACGAAAGAGTACTTGAAAATTGGCGACCGAGATTAGAAAATTTAGATCCTAATTATCGATGCTTTTTAGCAGAAACGGACGAGGGTGAAATTTTTGCTTTTGCTGAATGCGGTAAAGAAAGAACTGGAGAATTCAATATTGATAGCGAGCTTTATACCATTTATATGTTAGAGCTTTTTCATCGAAAAGGTATTGGCAAGCTATTGTTTCAAAAGGTAATAGAATTTCTCAATGAACAAGGTTTTCATTCTTTATTAGTATGGGTGCTTAAAGATAATCATTCAGCAAGGAAGTTTTACGAGAAGCTTGGAGGGATTCAAATAGCCGAACAATCGTTGGGAGATAGTGGTATATTAGAGGTTGCATATGCATGGTCGAATATTCAAGAATTGAATATCTGAATATTTTTAGGTACTCTAATAGTAGAAATTGAGGTGTCTATCAATGAATAGAAAAGAAATTGAATATAAAATTCAAGATTTAAAGGCGGATTATGTTCGCCTCCAGCATGATCTAGAAAAGCTAGAGTTTGTTAAAGGGAATCTATCGCCGCTTGAACTTCAATTAGAGGGTCTTGAGAAGGAGCTAAAACTCCTGAATGAACAATTAGCAAAGATGGAAGAGAACGATAAATAAGGACTGAAAACAGCTTGTAGAATGAGTGAATCTCAATGCAAGTTGTTTTTTTATTTGGCTCTTTTCGCAAACATTATTGCTTTTTAGGCAATGTGCTAACTGAGTAATAACTTTGTTCTTTTGACTACAAGATAAAATTGATATTGCCATATTCACCCATCCTTATGCAGATGAATGAGGCGTTTTTGCTTTTCTTTTCACCTAATATCATCAATTGCATAGGCTAATGTGTAGAGAGATTGTTTTCATCCTACTGTAAGAGGAGTGTTTTACATGGCAGGGAAAGTATTAAATTACTTTGCTGGTGGTAATACAGGAAGAGGTTTCTATAATTTATTTGATTCGAATCTTAAGGGATTGGACCGCCTTTTCATTCTAAAAGGGGGACCTGGGACAGGAAAATCAAGCTTGATGAAAAAACTTGCAAGTGAATGGAGAAATAAGGGGTATGATATTGAAATCATTCATTGTTCATCAGATAATGATTCAATTGATGGAGTTATTATTCCTAAACTTAAATTTGGAATCGTTGACGGAATGGCACCGCATATCGTTGAACCAAATGCACCAGGAGCAATCGAGGAATACGTTAATTTAGGGGTAGCATGGGACAGTGAACGGCTACAGCAAAATAAAAATCGAATTATAGCTCTGCAAAATGAAGTAAGTCGAGCATTTCAGTTGGCATATGATACTTTTGCAAAAGGATTAGAAGAACATGATGACCTAGAAGAAATTTATTTCAAGGAAATGGATTTTAATAAGGCAAACGGATTAACGGATGAATTGATTCAGCAAATATTTGGCGAGCAGCATTTATCAAAGCAAGCGATCGTCTATCACCGTTTTTTAGGAGCGGCCACACCAAAAGGGGCAGTAGACTTTATTCCGAATATCACAGAGGGATTAAACAGAAGATATTTTTTAAAAGGTCGAGCGGGAACAGGGAAATCTACTTTATTAAAGAAAGTAGCTGCTGTAGCAGAAGAAAGAGGATTTGACACGGAAATTTATCATTGCGGTTTTGATCCTAATAGTATTGATATGGTAGTTATTAGGGAATTAAGCTTTGCTATCTTCGATAGTACCGATCCGCATGAATACTTTCCAGATCGAAAAGGTGATAAGATAATTGATCTATACATGGCTGCTGTTACTCCTGGTACTGATGAGAAGTATAATATAGAGATAAAAGAAGTTCATAAAAGGTATAAGGATCAGATGAAAGAAGGAACGAAATGCTTAGCTAAAGCAAAGGCATTGCATGATGAGTTAGAAAAATTGTATGTAGAGGCGATGGATTTCTCAATTTTAGATAAATTTTATCAAATGATTAATCAAGAAATTATTCGATTAGAAAATAATTTATATAGTATGAATGAGTAAAAAAGGACACTATATGCCATTAAAAAGAACTTTTCAAAAATGAAAGTTCTTTTTTGCATTTGTTTATTAAGCGCTTGCCTTTTCTTATTGTTTGCCCTAAGTTATATTAAAGCTATGTAGATGTATGAGTAATAGGGGGATTATAAAATGAATTGGAATGATTGTGTGGTAAGGACGGGTACACATTCGGTTAAATGGTCGAGTATACCTGATCCTAATGAAATTATCCCAATGTGTATAGCAGATATGGACTTTCAAGTAGCACCTGAAATTATGCAAGCGATGGTGAAAAAAGCGGCACATGGTATTTATGGTTATACAACTTTTTGTGAGCGTTATTATCTTTCGATTATCCAGTGGTGGAAAAAAAGATTCGATCTGGATATAGATAAAGAGTGGATATCATTTAGCCCAGGGATTATCCCAGGAATTAATATCCTTCTTCAGATTTTAACAAAGCCTGGAGAACATGTGATTGTTCAAGAACCTGTATATTATCCTTTTTATAGTAGTATTGAAAATCATCAGTGTAAAATTGTACAAAATTCACTTGTTTATAAAAATGGTACATATGAAATGGATTTCGCTGATTTAGAGGAAAAAGCAAGCGATCCAAAAGCAAGTGTATTGATTTTATGTAGTCCTCACAATCCTGTTGGAAGAGTATGGACGATTGATGAATTGAATAGGGTTGCTGAAATATGTTTAAAACACAATGTGTGGATTATTTCGGATGAGATGCATGGAGATCTTGTGTATAAAGGAAATCAACATCATCCATTATTTGCAGTGAATCCAAAAATCAAGAATCAAAGTATTATATGTGCTGCACCAAGTAAAACCTTTAATGTAGCAGGATTACAAACATCGATTATCATGATTCCAAACAAGGACCTTCGAGAACAATATCAGCAAAAGCTTATTCAGTTCGGTTTAATGAGACCAAATGTATTCGGGGTAGAAGGAACAATTGCTGCATATGAGTCTTGTGAATATTGGCTTGAGGAATTGCTTGTTTACTTGGAGGGAAATCTGCAATATGTCTCAAATTATTTTAAAACAAAGATTCCGGAGATTATTCCTATCCAACCAGAAGCAACCCACCTCATCTGGCTTGACTGTAGTCAACTTGGTATGAAAGGAGAAGAATTATTTCAATATTTCTTAAATGAGGCAAAGATTAAATTTGATGAAGGATATAAATTCGGTCAAAATGGTGATTCCTTTGTACGGATGAATATTGCATGTCCACGAGAAAGATTGGAGAATGCAATGAAGAGAATTGAAGAGGCAGTAAAGAGTGTTAAGCATAAATAATAGTAATATTTTTCAGACTAAAACTAGTATATAACCTAAAAAAACTTGGTAGAAATACCGAGTTTTTTTATATTATAATCTCTTATAAAATAGGATTTTAAAATATTAATTCAAATTATAATAGATTATGTTGACATTTTATTTCTAATATATAAAATGAAATTAAGAAATAAAATTTAAAGGATGGTACTATGCTTGAAAAACTGACTACAGAAAAACGCAATGACAACACGATGAATCTAGATGTCATGTCAATTCATGAAATTTTAGAAACGATGAATCGAGAAGACCAAACAGTGCCTCAAGCCATTGCTATGGAAATTCATAGTATTGAAAAAGCCGTTCACTACGTTATCCAATCATTTCAAGAAGGGGGACGATTAATTTATATAGGTGCAGGTACTAGTGGAAGACTAGGAGTTTTAGATGCTGTTGAATGTAAGCCAACATTCGGATCACCACCAGAAATGGTCCAAGGTTTTATTGCAGGTGGCGTGAAAGCGTTTACTGAAGCGGTTGAGGGCGCCGAGGATGATGAAGAACAAGGCGGGAAGGATCTAGCAAGTATCACTCTATCGAATAAAGATACTGTGATAGGTATTGCAGCAAGTGGGCGTACACCATATGTAATAGGTGCTCTAAAGTATGCGAGCGAAATAGGGGCTAAAACGGTGAGCGTAAGCTGTAATAAAGGTGCAGAAATAAGTAAATATGCAAGTGTTTTTATTGAGGTTGAGACAGGACCTGAAATATTAACTGGTTCAACACGATTAAAGGCTGGTACAGCTCAGAAACTAATCTTAAATATGATTTCCACTGCATCAATGATCGGTATAGGCAAGGTCTATAAGAATTTAATGGTTGATGTTCAATCAACGAATCTAAAGCTTGTCGAACGATCAAAACGGATTATTATGCAATCAACAGAAGTTGATTATGAAATCGCAAGTGAGTACTTCGAAAAGGCTAATCATAATGTCAAAGCAGCCATTGTAATGATTCTACTTCAATGCTCATATGAAGAAGCATTGGTAAGTCTAAAAAAGGCGAATGGATTTATAAGAAAAGCACTATAAGCCCATTGGGGGGAGAAATGATGAAAAAAGAACAAGCAATAGCTGAAGGTATTTTAGAGCATATTGGTGGAAAAGAAAATATTAGACAACTTGCCCACTGTATGACACGTGTTAGACTAAAGTTAAAGGATCAAAACAAAGTGAATATCGACCAATTAAAAAAGGTCGATGGGGTTATGGGTGTAATTGATGATGAAACACTGCAGATTGTTGTTGGGCCTGGGACAGTAAATAAGGTTTCAGATGTTTTAAGTAATATGACAGGGTTAAAAGTCGGAGAGGCAGCAGAATCTGGTGATTTGTCCTTTGAAGAAAAAGCCCAGTTAAAAAAAGCAAACATGAAGAAAAAAAATAATACGCCTTTTAAAAACTTTCTAAGAAGTATAGGAAACATCTTCATTCCGCTTATTCCTGGTTTAGTTGCATCCGGTTTAATCAATGGAGCAGCGAATTTTGCAAAAAATGCTGGAGTAGACCCAGAATTGACTTGGATGAAGATTCTTCTTCTACTTGGTGGATGTATCTTTACTTATTTAGGTGTCTTGGTTGGATGGAATACAGCAAAGGAATTTGGTGGAACACCAGTACTTGGTGCGATTGCAGGGATGTTCTTATTTAATCCAGGCTTAGCTGATATTCATATTTTTGGAGACGCTCTCATTCCAGGGCGAGGTGGCCTATTCGGTGTTATTTTTGCTGCGTGGTTAATGGTTGTTGTAGAAAAGCAAGTAAGGAAAATCATGCCAAACTCAATTGATATTATCTTTACACCACTTATTACCATTTTGATTGTTGCTATTTTATCTTTATTTATTGTAATGCCGGTTGCAGGACTTTTATCTGATGGAATCACAAGTGGTATTAATGCAATCTTAGATTTCGGTGGTGTAGTTGCAGGAGCGTTATTAGCAGGATTTTTCCTACCACTCGTTATGGTTGGGTTACATCAAGGTCTCACACCTATACATGTTGAGTTGATGAATCAGCTTGGAAATACACCGCTTTTACCAATACTAGCAATGGCAGGAGCGGGGCAAGTTGGTGCAGCAATTGCTATATTTGTAAAAACGAAGAATAAAAGATTACGAAACATTATTAAAGGTGGACTTCCTGCTGGTTTTCTAGGAATTGGTGAGCCACTTTTATATGGGGTAACAGTTCCACTTGGAAGGCCATTTATTACTGCATGTTTAGGTGCAGCAGTTGGTGGAGCCTTTCAGGCAGTAGTTAAAACTGCAGCTACTAGTATTGGGGTTTCTGGTCTGTCACTCACAATGCTCATTGCGGATAATAAATATTTATTATATTTAATAGGAATTATTATTGCTTACGCATTTGGCTTTTTATTCACTTATTTATTTGGATTTAAAGAGGAAATGGCGGAAGATATTTAATAATAAAAAGGGAGGACGATCCTCCCTTTTATTATTATAGGCCGTACTTGTCTAGTTTGCTGCTTTTGTAATGGGTTCAGCTTTCTTATGAAGATTCTCAGTCTTCAACTTTTTTATTTGTAAAAACTTGCCTAAAATTGCAATAATGTTTGAGAATAGAGCCTAATTATAAGATTAATCGAGGAGTGATTGCTTTGCTAGGAATATCCGTATATTTATCAGAGCCAATTAGTGGACAAAGGGAGTATATTGAAAGGGTATCAAAAAGAGGATTTAAATCAATTTTTACATCACTACATATTCCAGAGGATAATCCAAATCTATTTAAAGAAAGACTAATGGAACTTGGAACCATTGCACGAAATAATGATATGGAACTAATTGCAGACATCTCACCGAAGTCACTACAATATTTAGGTTATTCATGGGAAACAGCGGATCAACTATTATCATGGGGACTAACAGGTCTTCGTATTGATTATGGTGTAAGTGAAGATATGATTGCTAAGCTATCTCATAAATTAAAGATTGCTCTAAATGCTAGTACGTTAAATCAAAGCGCATTAGAAAAATTAAAGTCATTTAGTTTAAATTTATCCTCAACAGAGGCTTGGCATAATTTTTATCCTCGTCCTGAAACAGGTCTTGGGCGTGAGGATTTCCAAGTGAAAAATAAATGGTTAGCATCTGAAGGAATAAAAACGATGGCGTTTATTCCTGGAGATAGGAAACTCCGAGCCCCGCTTTTTGAAGGACTCCCAACATTAGAGGATCATAGAAAAGTATCTCCATTTACTGCTTATTGTGATTTACATTTTAAGGAAGGAGTTAATAAAATACTAGTAGGCGATGTACAGCTAAGTGATGAGACTCTTGAACAGTTCTATACCTTCATAAACGAAGACTGCTTTCTGTTAAGAGCAAGAGCGTTTACCAAGGACAAAGAGCTTATTGCAATAATGGAGAATGCTCAAACCAATCGATTAGACTCAGCGAGGGATTGTATTCGTTCAATGGAATCTAGGGAATATGGATTAATTGGAAAAAGACCGGTTGAGCCTGAACATATGATTGAACGCAGAATGGGCTCAATTACCGTAGATAATAGCAATTATGGGCGCTATCAAGGGGAAATACAAATTACAAAAACGAATTTAGCTGCTAATGAAAAGGTAAATGTGATTGGCGAGATAATCGATGAGGATAAAAACCTCCTTAAGTTTATTAGTGGTGGGGGCAAATTTAAAATAAAGTGGGTTTAAATCGATAAAATTCAAAGAGGATAACAATAGGGGGAAGCTGATGTCATATATTATTGGTATTGATGCAGGTGGGACAAAGACTAAAGCACTTATACTAACAGAAAATAAAGAGATAGTCTTTGAGGTGGATTCTGGATATGGAAATCCGAATATTGATTTTGAAGCTGCTGTATCAAATATTTTAGATGTTCTGAATGCGTGTTTAGAGAGCCCTTATGGTCCACAATGTAAACAAGTTGTTGCAGGAATTGCTGGTATTGAAGCTGGGGAGAATCGCCAAAAAATAAATCAATATCTTAAACAAACAACAGCTCTACCTATTATTCTTGTCAACGATGCTGTCCTCGCATACCATTCTATTTTTGAATTAAATGATGGCGTCCTTACAATTGCAGGTACAGGTTCTATTTCATATGGAAGGAATGGAGAAAAAGAGGAATATGCAGGTGGTTGGGGACATCTATTGGGGGATGAAGGAAGTTCATATGATATCGCTATTCAAGCCTGTAAACAAATAATAGGAGAAAAGGAAACGGGAATAACATATTCTCCATTATCTTTATCTATTTTAAATCATCTAGGCATGAGGGATGCAAATGAATTAAAGGGATTTATTTATCAAGCAACAAAAGGAGAAATTGCCTCTCTTTCATATATTGTATATCTTCAAGCGAAAGAAGGAAGTCAAGAAGCAAAGGAAATATTTCGTAAAGCGGGTACGGAACTAGGTAACCAAACAATAAGGCTTATCAAAAAATTAGGCCTGGAAAATCCTGTGTCAATTGGATGCAAAGGTAGTTTGCTCGAAAAAAACATCTTTGTACAACAAGCTTTTCAACAAACGATATCAAAAGAGCTACCGTCTAGTATTTTTTTAGAATCGGATTGTATACCTGCCTCTGGTGCGCTTGCTATTTCTGAAATATATAAATTGAATCGATGAAAGAAAAAGTGGGGTGGTCAAACTGGAAAAATTAATAGTTGGACTTATGTCTGGAACATCCATTGATGGTATTGATGCAGCAATTGTTCGGATAAATGAATGGGGATTAAGGACCAAAGCAGAACTTATTCATTTTATTAGTGTTCCTTTTTCAGAGGAGATACAGCAGGAAATTTTACAATGTATGAATGTAGAAGAGTCAAATATTGCAAGGATTACGAGTATGAACTTCAAGCTAGGAAAGCTTTTCGCAAATGCAGTTAAACAAGTTTGTAAAGAAGCAGATATCCCTTTGAATCAAATTCATGCTATTGGCTCACATGGGCAAACGGTCTTTCACATCCCACAAGAAACTGACAACCTCGTTCAATCAACTCTACAAATTGGAGAACCTTCTGTTATCGCCTATGAAACAGGAATAACAGTTATTTCTAATTTTCGATCAATGGATATAGCAGCTGGGGGGGAGGGAGCGCCACTTGTACCTTATACTGACTACTTAATTTATCAAAATGATTCTAAAGGGAGAGCATTGCAAAATATTGGTGGTATAGGGAATGTCACAGTCCTGTCAAAAGGTGGGGAAATCAAGGATCTTTTTGCATTTGATACGGGTCCAGGAAATATGATTATTGATGAAGTATGTAAAAAAAGACTAGGTTTGGCATATGATTGTGATGGAAATTGGGCCGCAAAGGGAAGGGTTCATAAGGAGCTAGTTGCTACATGGCTGAGAAATCCTTATTTTCACAAACAGCCGCCTAAGTCAACAGGTAGGGAGCTTTTTGGGAATACTTATACGGAAAAAATCCTTAAGAATTATCCCCAGATGTCTGATCAGGATTTGATTGCTACAGTTACGTATTATACGGCTTATTCAATATATGATGCATACAAAAAGTTTGTCTTTCCAAAAGTCAAAATTGACGAAATAATTCTAGGTGGTGGCGGTAGCCATAATCGTACTTTAATAAATATGCTTAAAGGACTATTACCAGATTACAAAATTTATACACAAGAGGATCTAGGCTATTCCTCAGATGCTAAAGAAGCAATTGCCTTTGCCATCCTAGCAAATGAAACAATTCATCAGCAATGCTCTAATGTTCCTCAGGCAACGGGTTCGAATAAACAGGTGATCCTTGGTTCTATAACCTTATCACCTACAGGAGATAAAAACTTTATATATAAGGGAGACTAGCTAACTTAAATAAACTAATTATTCATACTACTGTGCTAAATTACCCGTTTGATTAAATCTATGAATCTTTTGTTCTATCATTCTCCAAATATTGCTATAATCTTCCTTAAATGGACATATAAATAATAGGAGGATGATGATGAAAAAAAGTGGATTTGCTTTAGTTGCAATAATATTGCTAGTTGCCTTATTTCCATCTAAAAGCATCGATGCAAAAGAGGTAATTTCACCAAAAAGAGAATTCAGGGCTGTGTGGATTGCCACTGTAAACAATATCGATTGGCCGTCCAAAAAAGGATTATCGATAAAAAAACAAAAAGAAGAATATATGAAATTACTAAATGATGTAAAGGGCATGGGCATGAATGCAGTGATTGTACAAATAAAACCAACTGCTGACGCCTTTTATCCTTCTAAGTATGGTCCTTGGTCTGAGTATCTTACTGGTACACAAGGGAAGAACCCTGGCTATAACCCATTAGAATTTATGATTCAAGAAGCACATAAACGGAATTTAGAATTTCATGCATGGTTTAATCCTTACCGAATTTCAATGAACCACAAGGATATAAAGAAACTTTCTAAAGATCATCCAGCAAGAAAGCATCCTGACTGGGTTTTAAGCTATGGAAAACAATTATACTATGATCCGGGTATACCTGAAGTTCAGGATTTCATCGTCGATGGCATTATGGAAGTTGTCAAAAATTATGATATTGATGGTGTCCATATGGATGATTATTTTTATCCTTATAAAATAGCTGGTGTAGAATTTCCAGACAACCGCAGCTATAAAAGCTATGGTTCAAAGCAATTTGCTAATAAAGGTGACTGGAGAAGAGACAATGTAAATAAATTAGTTGCAAAAATTAACACTTCTATTAAAAATGAAAAATCATATGTGAAATTTGGAATCAGTCCATTCGGTGTATGGAGAAATATAGCAGATGACCCGTCAGGATCTAATACAAAAGCTGGACAAACGAATTATGATGATTTATATGCGGATACAAGGCAATGGATTCAAAATGGAAGTCTGGATTATATTAATCCACAAATTTATTGGAGCATTGGGTATAAACCTGCTTCATTTGATGTGTTAAGTGCCTGGTGGAGAAAAGAAATTGCCGGAAAACCAATCCATTTATACATTGGTCAGGCTGCCTATAAGATAAATAATAATTCAGATCCTGCTTGGTCCAATTCGCAGGAATACTCAAAACAAATTAACTTGATGAGGAACTATAATGATATACATGGTAGCGTTCATTTTAGTTTAAAGAATTTAATTCGAAATCCACTTGGTATCAAAAATCGCCTAATGAATGATCTATATAAATCTCCAGCACTCATTCCAACGATGCCATGGTTGGACGATACTGCTCCAAAAATGCCAAAGCTTCGGAATGGAGTTCATCAACGAAGTGGTGTTCAACTGACTGTAGAAGATCAAAAGGAAAATGATACTGCCTATTATGCTGTATATCGATTTGATGGGAAACAAAAAGGAAGTATAAATAGTTCTAAATATTTGCTAATGACAGTTCGAAAAACATCCGAAAACCAAGTAATCTTGGATAAAACGGCTAAGCTTAATAAAACTTATACTTATGTTGTTACCGCACTAGACCGTTTGCATAATGAAAGTGTGGAAAGCAATACAATCACTGTAAAATAATTTCGGACAGTGAATAAAGGCAGTATGAACCTCAGTTCATACTGCCTACTCTTTTTATCAGAGGAAAATTACCTTGTGACTGAAATATTATTTTATTTTTATAATAAAAATATCGAAACATTAATATTATATATTAGCACTTTAAGAGTTAAAAAAATTAAACATCACACCTAACATTCTTCTAATCATTTATCTCCTTTCGTAGATCACAAGCTAACAAGAATAAGTGCTTATCATCTTCAATCATTCCTTAGAAAACATTTTCGATGAATTTACTAATGATAAAAGGAGGGTTATCTAACGCCATATATATGTAGTGGACTAATCTCATTCTATTTATTCCTCAATATTAAAATTGCCGACAATGTATTGTAAAGATTTGAAGCTGGATTATGAAAGGAGACAAAATAGATGAAAAGATGCTTAATATATTTTATTACCATTTTATTTGTATCAAGTATTTTTCTTGCAGGCTGTTCCTCTTCGTCATCTGATAGTGAAAAGAAAGTAAATAAGGTTGAATTAACCATTTATAGCTGGAGGCCTGAAGATAAGGCGGCATATGAAAAGTTTATTGATGAATTTGAAAAGGAAAATAGAGGGGTTGAGGTGAAATTTAAACCCTTTAAGTCTACCGAATATGGAACGATTTTAACGAATGCTTTATCCTCTGGAAAAGGTCCAGATATTATTCAGTTAAGACCTTATCAAGGGGCTACGACAATTGCGGATTCAGGATATTTATTACCCTTAGATAATGTGAAAGGGCTTACGGATATACCTAAGGAATACCTAGACGCAGCTAAAGGAAGTGACGGAAAAGTATATGGTGTACCATTGACACTAAATTCTGCAGTTATTTTTTATAATACACAGTTATTTAAAGAAAATGGGCTAGAGCCTCCAAAAACATGGGACCAACTACTTCAAGTTTCGAAGGAATTTCAAAGTAAAGATATCGTACCAATTGCCCAGTCAGGTAAAGCTAGTTATCTTCTTTCATTGACCCATAGTGTAATTGGTGCAACAACCTATGATGGTAATCAATTTGTAGAAGAATTTCTAACAGGCGAAGTAAATTTACATGATCCTAGATTTGTAGAATCTATTAAGCGGATGAAGGAACTTGAACCATTTTTCCCTAAAGATTTTGTCGCGATTGAAGATAAAGATGCACAGGCTTTGTTCTATACAGGGAAGGCTGCAATGTATATCAATGGTGACTACCGGTTAGAGTCTTTTGAACAAAATAATCCAGATTTACCAATAGACGTTTTACCATCCGTAGCTAATACAGAAGGTGGCGATACCCCATCAGTTACATGGGTAGATGGATCTTATGGTGTGGTTAAGGCTTCAAAACACCAAAAAGAGGCCCTGAAGTTTATAGAATTTTTAGCATCCAAAAAATTCGGGCAAATGTTTAGTGATGAGCTTAATCGGATGAGTGCGATTCCTGGAGTTACTCCTAAACACCTTCTAGTAAAAAAATTGACTGAAATGAGTGAAAAAAGTAATACACCTTACTTTATGCTTGTGCATTTAGGTGATGGTAGTCCGACAACTAAAACGACTTTTGAAAATGCCCTGCAGGGAATGTATATTGATAAGTTAACCGCTGATGACGTGATTGAAGAGACACAAAAGTCATTGGATAAGTGGTTTAAAAAGCAATAAACACCTTTATTTATATTCAGTTAAGCTGAATTTTAGGCTTAACTGAATATGGTCCTTAACAAGGGGGGAGAAGTCATGAATGAACAGAAAAAAGATGTGAAATATATGCCTGCAATAAGAAAAGCAAGGTATCCTAGAAAACATCTTGTTCACTTATTTTTAATGCCGGCCCTATTTTTTTATATCGTATTTCAAATATATCCAATCTTGTCTGCCTTCCTAAATAGTTTTTTCTCCTTTAAAGGAATGCATAAGGATTCATTTATAGGGTTAGAAAATTTTGTTCGCCTTTTTACTGAATCCCCTTTTAAAGAAACATTTAATAATGCTTTTTGGCATAATATCATTTTTTTTATTGGGACCGTTTTAACGAAATTAATCGTTGCATTTATATTAGCGTTAATCATCAATAGTAAAATAAAAGGCAAGGAGTTTTTTAAAACCGTATTATTTGTACCAAAACTTTTATCAGTCATTGTAGTAGGCTTTCTATTTAGCTTAATCCTTAATCCGACATATGGTGCACTTAATACATTCTTAAAAATAATAGGTCTAGAGAGTTTAGCACAACCTTGGTTAGGGGATCCCGACACGGCATTATATACAATTATTTTAGTGAATAGTTGGTATGGTTTAGGCTTTGCCATCTTAATATTCCTTGCGGGTCTTCAAGCGATTCCTGAGGATATTTTTGAGGCAGCGAAAATGGATGGTGCAAAAGGTCTAACCATGATACTGAAGATTACGATACCAATGATCATGCCAGCCATTATGATTGAAACAATACTTACCTTTATCGGTTCATTTGAGACATTCGAATTAATTTTTGCCATGCAAGGCTCATCAGGCGGCCCTTATTATTCAACAGATGTATTAGCTACCTATTTCTACCGTTTAGCATTCGGAACTGTTGATGGTGGTGAAGCCATTGGTTTAGGATCAGCTTTAGCAGTTGTTTTATTTCTTATTATTGCAGCAGCAACTGCCATCATATTATTTTTCTTCAAAAAGAGGGAATTTGAACAATAAGGGAGGAAAATTGATGATAAAAAGATTTCCACAAACGATTAAGTATACAATTTTATTAATCTTTTCCTTTTTAGCTTTGTATCCAGTTTTCTTGATGATTGTATCTTCCTTTAAATCAAACTTAGAAATATTAACTTCACCGCTAGGGTTACCTAAATCTTTTTCTCTTGAAAATTACTTAACTGTTTGGAATAAAGTGAACTTTAGCGGTTATTTATGGAATAGCATCTATGTTAGTGCACTTTCCATTTTTCTCATCCTTTTTGTATCCTCTTTAGCAGCATATTATTTATCAAGATATGCTTATAAATGGAATACTTACATTCTATTTTTCTTTATGCTTGGTCTAATGCTTCCTATGAAATTGGCTATTCTTCCTCTTTATATGATTATGATGAAATTAAATTTACTGGATTCTCTTTCTTCACTTGTAATTATATATGTTGCTGGTGGGATTCCCTTTGCAGTTTTTGTGTTTTATGGATTTTTTCGTTCGCTACCAAAAGATTTAGACCAGTCGGCACGTCTTGACGGTTGTAATGAATTTCAGGTGTATTACAAGATTATCTTACCGTTAATGAAGCCCCCTTTAGCCATCGTTGGGATTGTTAATTTAATTAGTGTGTGGAATGATTTTTTTTACCCACTAATTTTTATTCATGATGATGATAAAAGTACAATTCCACTAGGAATGTTAACGTTATTTGGTGAATATGATACGGATTGGAACTTACTGTTTTCAGGGCTATCCATATCATCTTTACCCATGATCATAGCTTTTTTGTTTGCTTCTAAACAATTTATTGAAGGACTTACATCGGGGGCGATGAAATGAAAAAATGGCTAACATTTGATTTGGATGGGACAATTATGCAAAATCCATTCGTAAAGTATGTTTTTCCAGAGGTACAGAGGAATATTATAGATAAATGCAGCTATGAATATAATGTTATTCAAGAGCTTTTTAATGAACATTATTTAAGAGTGAAAAATAAAAGAACCGTAGAAGCTTACGACTGGGATGACATCGTTGAACAACATATTAGAAAACAGCAATTAGAGTTACGCATCAATATAGAAGAATTGGTGGAAAAACATTCAACCTTTCCAAAAGTTTATCTCTTAGAGGATGAGTCTTTATCTGTTCTTGAATATTTAAAAGAAAGAGGGTACTCATTGGCAGCTGTAACAAATGGCTTTTATAAATATCAATATCCTGTAATGAGGGAATTAGGACTGACTCGCTATTTTGAAAGAATTATTACACCTGATCAAGTAGGGTATGGTAAGCCAGATCATAGAATTCTTCAATCACTTACTAAGGATGGAGAAATCATAGCACATATAGGTGACAGACTGGATGATGATGTTCAATTAGCGAATGCATTTGGGATTTATTCAGTTTTTATTTATCGTCAGCTACCATATCACTTACTTATAATTAAGGCTGACCAAAGAAGTAAGGATGTAGAAATAAAAAAAATCTTAGAATCGAAATGGAAAAGGGAAACACAACATCAATTAAATTCGCTAACTGAATCTCCTATTCCGGATATTATCGTATCTTCACTAAATGAATTAAAAGATATATGGTAACTTTCATTAGTCAGTAAAAATAAAAAAGTGTAATTTTATTTTAAAAATAGTTGAAAAATGATGAATATTAATTATAATTACTTATATCAGGATTTATAAATTCTTTAAATAAATGACAGCGCTACCATTATTTAGAGAATTTTATTTTTGATGTTTCTGAAATAATATTACATGTATTGTGACTGTTTTTTATTATTTTTTTTTACGTACGAAAGAAAAGGGGTGAAAAACTTGCGCTTAACCAATTGGGATGAGGGGAAACTAAAGGAATTAGTAAATTTATGGAATGAAGAACTCGGTAAGCATTATCCAATGAGGGAAGAGTTATTTAAGCAAAATAGCTTTGATGATAAAAATATTTATTTATCAGGTTCTGCCATCGCTCTTGATAATGATAATAAAATTATAGGATTTGTAGTATCTAAGAAATGGAATGAGGATAATTGCCCTGTTCAATTAAGTAATAGGGTTGGATGGATTCAAATTCTCTTAGTTGCAACAGATCATCGAAATCAGGGGATCGGCCAAAAGTTACTAGAACACGCAGAAAATGCATTAGCAGTAGCCGGTGTTCAGGAAATATTATTAGGTAGGGACCCATGGCATTATTTCCCTGGAATTCCCTCTGAATGTAAAGCGACTAACCCATGGTTTGAAAAACAAGGATATATAAATAATGGCTATGATTATGATTTAATCTCCCACTATAGTAAAGAATTAACTTCACCAATGCCCATTAAGGATAAAGTAGATTTTACTTTACTTAAAGAAATGGAAAAGGATGAACTATTAAGCTTCTTACATCGCTGTTTTCCGGGTAGGTGGGAATATGAGGCCCTCCACTATTTTAATAAAGGTGGAACAGGACGTGAATTTGTAGTCTTGAAAAAGAATAATAGAATCATAGGTTTTTGCCGAGTAAATGACCCCGAATCACCATTTATTGCTCAAAATGTGTACTGGTCACCTCTATTGAATCGAGCATTAGGTGGAATTGGCCCTCTAGGTGTAGATTCTTCGGAAAGAAAGAAAGGTTATGGTATAGCCATCGTGGAAGCTGGAATTGCCGTCCTTCGATCACGTGGGATTAATGATATTGTCATAGATTGGACGGGGTTGGTAGATTTCTATGGGAAACTAGGTTATACCAAATGGAAAAGCTATGCTAAATATAGTAAAAGTTTAGACTAAACCTATTAATAAGTATTCTTATCTTGAGTATTACGTAATGCTTGGAAAGGCGTGTGGAAATGAAAGTAAATCTTTCAACATTAATGACAGAACAAACAAATAATCGATCAAATAATATTGATCAACTTTCGACATTAGAAATTATCGAGCTGATGAATGATGAGGACTACACTGTTGCTGCTTCAGTAAAAAAGGTCCTTCCATTAATATCAGTAGGAATTGAGTTGATCTATACGGCTCTATCAAATGGAGGAAGATTATTTTATATTGGTGCCGGAACGAGCGGAAGAATAGGTGTCCTTGATGCTTCGGAATGTCCACCAACATTTTGCACTCCTCCTGAATTGATACAGGGAATTATAGCAGGCGGCAACACAGCCATGTTTACCGCTGTAGAAGGGGCAGAAGACAATAGAGAGAATGGAGCAAAAGACTTACAAGATAGACAACTAAAAGAAATGGATATAGTAGTCGGAATAGCCGCCAGTGGTCGAACTCCCTATGTTATTGGCGCACTAGAATATGCCAGAAGTATAGGCGCAAAAACCATTGCACTTTCATGTAATGAACAAGCTGAAATTAGTCATTATGCTGATTTGGGTATTGAAGTAATCGTTGGCCCGGAAATATTAACAGGCTCGACTCGCCTAAAATCTGCTACTGCACAAAAAATGGTGTTAAATATGTTTACTACAGCTACGATGATAAAACTTGGCAAAGTATACGGCAATTTGATGGTTGATTTGAATCCAAGTAACATCAAACTCATCGAAAGAGCTAGAAATATTGTGAAAAACATTACAGGAGTTAGCTATACAGAAGCAGCAAACATATTAAATAAGACCGATCAAAAAGTAAAGCCAGCAATCGTTATGCTTCTCGGTGGAGTTTCCTTTGAAAAAGCCAAACATTTACTGGATGTTACAAATGGATTTGTTCATGAGGCAATTGAAAAGGCGAAAGGAGGCACAGTAACCTGTGAAAAATAAGGTGATTCAATTCCTCCAGCATGAGATTCTTTTAGGGAATATTCCAGGTGCTGTTATTCAGATTACCCACCAAGGTCAAACGCTTCTACAAGAATCGATAGGAAATCGTGTTGTATATCCAGAGAAAAAGCCTATGCATAATGATACAGTATTTGACCTTGCTTCCTTGACAAAGGTAGTCGCTACATTACCAGCTATATTGAAATTAATAGAAACAGGTACAATCAGACTTGACGACTCAGTTCATTTCTATCTTCCAAATTTCCACATCAAAGAAATCACTTTAAGGCATTTATTAACCCATACATCAGGACTTCCAGCACATCGACCGTTTTACAAAGAAAAGTTAAATAAAGATCAGATAATCGAGAAAATATGTCGAGAACCTTTGACATCAAAAGTTGGTGAAAAGGTAGTATATAGCGATCTTGGACTCATTCTACTATATAAAATAATTGAAATTGTCACAAAAGAAAAATTTGAAGACTTTATTCAAAGGGAAATTTTCAATCCGCTTGAAATGAAAGATACAGGATTTAACCCAAAGCATAATCGTGAGCAATATGCTGAAACAGAGTTTAATGAAACAATTGGTGATTATAAGGCGGGCATTGTTCATGATGAAAACGCAGAAAGTATGGGAGGAATAAGCGGTCATGCCGGTTTATTCTCTACAATTAAAGATTTACGAAATTATGCATTGATGATTGAAAACGAAGGATTGTATAAAGGCAAGCGAATTTTATCAAGTTCAGTTCTTTCATTAGCAAAGCAAAATTTCACTCCATTTGATAAGGAATATAGAGGATTAGGTTGGATGCTAAAGAGTGACACATATTCCTCATGTGGAGATTTGTTTTCCAATAACTCTTATGGACACACGGGTTTTACAGGAACTAGTATTTGGTTTGATCCAGAAATAAAGCTCCATGTCATCTTATTAACCAATCGTGTTCATTTAGGGAGAAAGGATAGCATTATCCGTTTACGTCCTCGCTTACATAATTTGATTCGTTCTTACTTTTAACAATTTGGAGGTATCATTATGCATTTAGTGGTTTTAGGTGCTCATTGTGGTGATGCGGAAATACAGGCTGGAGCGATTGCACATAAATATGCGAAGGCCGGGCATGAGGTAACCTTTGTTCATTTAACTGCAGGTGAAAAAGGAAATCCAGTAAACATTTCAGTAGAAGACTATAGAATACAAAAAATAGAAGAGGCCGAAAAAGTCGCTAAAATTCTAGGGGGCAAAAGTATAACTCTAGATTATAAAGATGCAGAATTGACCTGTGATGATGCAACTATTACAAAGGTAGCAACTTTAATGCGAAAGCTTAAACCTAATGTGGTGATTACCCATTGGGTGAATAGTATCCACCCAGACCATGCACTATGTCCCAAAATTGTTCAAGCTGCTCAACTTAAGGCTGGTCTCCCTGGATTTGACTTAGACGGACTGCCACCCCATTATTACGGCTTTTACCATAGTGAAAACTGGGAGGATATGGAGGGATATGAACCAGATGTTTTCATTGATGTATCGGAGGAGTTTGATACATATTTAGAAGCATTGTCCAATTATTGGTTCATTATGAATTCAAAGTCCTTTCGTTATTATGATTACTATAAAGCACTAGGCACGGTGAGAGGATGTGTGAATCGAACCCAATATGCACAAACTCTGAAGTTTCCTGTTGGAGCGAATGTTAGAAAGGGGTCTATTATTCCGGGCTTTGAACTATAGATTGGAGGGAATGGTTTGGACTTAAAGAAAAAAGTAGGTCAATTAATGGTATTTGGTTTTAATGGAAAAGAAGCTACACCTGAAATTAAACAATTAATCCGAGATTATCATTTAGGTGCCATTATTTTATTTGGAAGAAATATTGGAACACCTGAAGAGGTTCTTCATTTAACTACGGAATTGCAGAGGGAGGCTAAGGAAGCAGGTCATAAACATCCATTATTAATATGTACAGATCAGGAAAATGGTGCCGTTCGCAGACTAGGCGAAGGTACTACTGTATTTCCAGGTGCCATGTTATTAGGAGCAACTAATAACCCAGACAACGCTTTTAAAGTTGGTAATGCTACGGGGAAAGAACTTAAAGCCTTGGGCATCAATTGGAATTTGTCTCCCGTTTTGGATGTTAATAATAATGCTGAAAATCCTGTTATTGGTGTACGATCTTTTGGAGAGACACCATCAAATGTTTCATTATTAGGTCAACAACTTATGAAAGGCATGCAGGATGCTGGAGTTATCACGACGTTAAAACATTTTCCTGGACATGGTGATACGAGTGTAGATTCTCATTTAGATCTGCCAACGATAGAACATGATTTAGAAAGATTAGAAGTTACCGAGTTACTTCCTTTTAAAGAGTGCATTAATAATGGAGCAGATACTGTTATGACTGCGCATATTTGTTTCCCTGCGATAGAAAGCCAAGCAGGTCTTCCTGCGACATTATCTAAAAAGGTTATCAGTGGTCTACTACGGGAGAAACTACATTTCGACGGGGTAGTAACAACGGATTGCATGGAGATGAAAGCTGTATCGGAAACATTCGGAACACCAAAGGGTGCAGTAGAGGCTATTAAGGCAGGGGTCGACTTAGTCATGATTTCACATAACTATACTCCTCAAATAAGGTCCCTTGAGGCAGTTATTGAAGCAGTAGAGTCAGGGGAAATTGAAAATAGTGTTATTGAGTCTGCTCTAAGTCGGATCACTAAGCTGAAAGAAACATACTTAAATTGGGATGATATACCTCTTAATGAAAAAGGAAAAGTACCAGAATTAGTGGGGGGTAAGGAACATTTAGAAATGGTCAATGAGGTCTATCGCCAAGGGGTAACAGTAGTCAAGAATGATGGTGGGATTTTACCGTTATTAAATGACAAAGCAAATAGGGTATTAATGGTTTATCCTGAAAACATATCTACAATGGTGGTTGAAGATAAAAGATACTCTACCTTTTCTTTAGGTGAATCGATTAAAGAGATCCACCCATCTGCAGAGGTGGTTAAACTATCGAACCCGCCAACAGATGATGAAATACAAGAAATCTCAAAAAAAGCCAAACAATTCGATACCGTAATCATTGCGACATTATCAGCGCAGAAAGGTAGTAATCAAATAAAGTTAGTCGAAAAAGTTTTCGAGGTTAATAAAAGAGTGATAGTTGTAGCAACGAGAAGTCCTTATGATTTATCGAATCTTCCTGATATTCCTGGGTATATTTGTACTTATGAATTTACAACGCCTGCATTAAGAACAGCAGCAGAAGCGATATATGGTGAGAAGCAGGTAGAAGGTAAATTGCCTATTACACTACCAAACATTATTGCTCAAATGTAAAAAATTATTTTTCTACTAAGGAGGTGAGGGGGAAGGGAACGGTCACATATCATTTTAGACATTTATTATCACAGTTATGAATGATAGGGGGAAAGTATATGAAAAAGCTACTGGTCTTATTTGTTTCATTGATACTAGTTGTTTCAATGGTTGGCTGTAGTAGTAAGGAATCAAGTGGGGAGTCAAAGGATGGGAAAGATGTAATCACAGTTTGGACGTTTCCACATTATCGAGAAAATAAGGAAACTGGCCAAAAGGGCTATGAGGACCATTTAAAGGAACTAATTGCTGATATTGAAAAAGATAACCCAGATATTAAAGTAAAATATGAAATTTTATCATGGGAAGAAGGAGATAAAAAGTTTGATATTGCTTTAAACTCAGGAAATCCTCCTGATATCTTCTTTTCTGTTATGCAGCCAAAGTATATAAAAACAGGTTTAGCGGTTCCATTAGATAAATATTTAACTCAGGAAGACTTAGATGACATAGAACCATTTGCTAAAAATAATTTCTCGAGTGATGGGAAGATTTGGGCTATTTCTCAATGGATTTCGATTCATACCTGGGGTGGAAATAAGAAGTTGCTAGAAGCTGCTGGAGCTGATGTAGCGAAAATTCAAAAAGATGGATGGACATGGCAGGAATTTTACGATATTTCAGAAAAAATTTCAAAAATGAAATCAAAAGATGGAAAGAAAGTTTATGGATTTGCTACTCAAGGTAAAAATGAAGAAACATTTACCCACTTAATGAGAAATAACGGTGTTGTAAAGTCTGTATCAGAAGATGGAAAATTCCATTGGAATGATGAAAAGGCTGTTGAAACGCTTAAATTCATGAAGAAGCTAATGGATACAGGGGTAATGCCAAAGGAAACTGCTGGTATTGATGAACAAAAGGTTATTGATATGTTTACTGCTGGTGAGGTTGGCATCTATGGTAGAACTGGTCCGTATCAAGTCCGCTTTAATGATAATCGAAATAAAGAAATTGATGCAGGAAAAACAAAAGGTGAAAAAATCGACTTTGTTTTACTTCCATTCCCACATAATGAAGGAGAAAAAGAAGTAGCTACCGGCGGTGGTGGCGGTATGTGGTTATTTAAGCAAAAGAAATATAAAGGAGATAAACATACTGATAATGCAGCGAAAGTATTGAAATATATTACTGGCACGAAGTCTAGTGTAACAGCTGCAACAATGTTTATTCCACCGGCAAGAAAATCTGGCCAAGAAATGTATAAGGATCTCTTACAATTAAATACTGATAACGGTCAATTTATTAAAAGAACATTGGATTACGTTGTTCCGGGTGCAAAATTAGAACCAGAACTTGCGCAAAAGCAAGACCAAATTCTGAATGATGGAATACGACCAAAATTCCAAGGATTTTTAGCTGGTGAACTAACACCTGAACAAGCCGTTAAGGAATGGTCAGAGGTTGCCAAAAATGTACTTAAGTAATAATTGCTAGGGCTGTCAAGATGGGGGGCCTTCCCCCTAAAGATAGCCCTATCTATACTAATAGAATTAGAGTGAGGGGATGAATCTATGGCCTTTGCAGTAAGAGGGACTCCTAAAAAATGGTCATGGGAAAACTTTAAACAGTTTATGAAGGATTATGGCTGGTGTTATGCATTTATTGCGTTACCATTTCTTTTATTTCTTGTTTTTACTGTGTATCCATTAATAACGGCTTTTATCATGAGTTTTCAAGAATATGGAATCATGGAATCAAAATTTATCGGATTAGATAATTATAAGTATTTACTAGAAAATGATATATTCTGGAAATCAATGAAAAATACAGTTATCTATACAATAGGTACTGTACCGGTGAATATCATTATTACATTTTTCTTAGCTTTAATGATTTTTCCCCTTAATAAACGTTCTCAAACATTTTTTAAGGCTTCATTTTATCTTCCTGCAGTCACATCGGGAATAACTATGTCATTAATTTGGTTATGGATGTTCGACCCTACTCAATCAGGATTAATGAATATTATTTTAGGTTGGTTTGGAATAGACCAACAAATGTGGCTTGCTAGTTCTAGTTCCGCATTATTCTCAATTATGTTAATGACATATATTGGAGGACATGGGAGTGGGGTTATCCTATATTTGGCAGCAATGGGTGGAATTCCGAGATCGCTTTATGAGGCTGCTGATATTGATGCTGCGAGCTGGTGGTCGAAATTAAAGAATATTACCTGGCCATTATTAAAACCAACCACACTTTATATGCTAATCACTGGTGTGATCGGCTCGTTCCAAGTATTTGAAGCTACATATGTGATGACCCAAGGGGGCCCTAACTTTGCCACGACAACCATTGCCTATTTAATTTATCAGCATGCCTTCCAATATTATCAATTTGGGTTAGCTTCTGCTGAGGCATTTATTTTAGGTTTTATTATTATCGTCATTTCGATCTTACAATTTAAATATATGTCTAGTGACGTAGAATACTAGGGGGAATTGATATGGAGCTTAAATCTGTAACTGATCCTCAATATCAAATTATACTTGATGAGAAAAGAGATTTAAGAAGAAAGACATTTAAACGGATAGGACTATCTGTTGTTTATATTATTTTAGGAATATGGGCGGTATTCACCTTCGTTCCTTTACTGTGGATGCTCAGTTCCTCCTTCAAGGATTCATCAGCAATTACAGCTGTCCCACCAGAATTAATACCTAAAAGGCCAACTTTAGATGCTTTTAAAAGAATTTTTGAAGTAGGTGGAATGGCGAGATGGTTTTTAAACAGTACGATTGTAGCGGGAGTAAGCACGATTATTAATGTATTTTTTGCTGCATTAGCTGGATATGCATTTTCGAAGCTTAAATTTCCGGGGAGAAACTCTATTTTTTGGATTTTGCTTTCATCGATGATGATTCCTGGACAAGTTACTCTTATTCCGCTTTATATTTTGGTTGTAAATACATTCCAACTGGAAAATACATTTGTCGGTTTAATTGTACCAGGAATGATTAGTGTGGGAAGTATTTTCTTAATGAAGCAATTCATGAGTTCACTTCCAAGTTCTCTTATTGATGCTGGAAGAATTGACGCATGTAGTGAATTCGGAATCTTTTGGAAAATTATTCTCCCGATGTCTAAGCCTGGCTTAGCAGTTCTAGGTATTTTTACTTTCGTTGGTCATTGGAATAATTTTTTCTGGCCGTTCCTAGTAACAAATACTAATAGTATGAGAACTTTACAAGTTGGTTTAACAAGTTTTCGATTTGAAAATTTGCAAGATTATGGAGCAATGATGGCAGGAGCCGTATGCAGTGCCATTCCTATGATTATAGTATTCCTTGCGTTGCAAAAGTATTTCTTAAAAGGTATCACTATTGGGGCTGTTAAAGGATAGGGGGAATTTCTATGGCAGAAGTAAAATTTATTAATGTGGTAAAAGAATTTGAGGATGAAAGAAAGGGGAAAGTTCGCGCAGTAAATGATGCGAATTTTACTGTTAAAGATAAAGAATTTCTTGTATTCGTTGGTCCATCTGGTTGTGGGAAAACTACTTCCTTACGAATGATAGCTGGATTGGAAAGGCAATCTAGTGGAGATATCTATATTGGAAATCGACTAGTGAATAAGGTTCATCCAAAGGATAGAGATATAGCGATGGTATTCCAGGATTATGCACTCTATCCGCATATGACAATAAAGGAAAACTTAGCCTTTGGATTAAAAAATTTAAAAACTCCTAAGGCTGAAATAGAGAAAAAAATCAATGAGGCAGCAGCTATTTTAAGCATCGAAAATTTATTAGATAGAAAACCACGTGAATTAAGTGGTGGACAAAAGCAGCGTATTGCTGTTGGAAGAGCCATTGTCCGTAATCCTAGTGTATTTTTATTTGATGAACCATTAAGTAATTTAGACGCTAAATTACGGGTACAAATGCGTGTAGAGCTTTCGGAATTACATAAAAGATTAGGGGCAACTGTTATATATGTAACACATGATCAAGTAGAAGCGATGACACTAGGTCAAAGAATAGTAGTCATGAATCAAGGAGAAATTCAACAAATTGCTGCACCTGAAGAATTATATGAGAATCCTAATAATATGTTTGTTGCAGGTTTTATTGGTTCACCCCCAATGAACTTTATAAAATGTAGATTAGATGGAAATAAATTAATTGCTGCTGATTGTACTTTCACAATACCTTCAGAAAAGCTAGAAAAGTACAAAAAGTATCAAGGTAAAGAGGTGATCTTAGGGATTCGACCTGAGGATATTCTTTCTACTAATCTATTAAGTTATCAACCAGAGACAAATATTGTCCAACGAACATTAAAGGTGGTCGAGCATCTCGGAGCGGAATTGCTATTTTACTTTAGTGTTGGTGATGATCAGGTTACAGGCAGAGTAAGTGCGGATGCAAAGCTTACTGGTCTGACGAAAGTTGAACTATTCTTTAATCTCGAAAAGATGCATCTATTCGACCCAACTACACAAGTAAGAATTTAGGAAAATATTTTAATGGAAAAGGAACGGTGATCATTTATATGTTATCAATCAGCAAACTTCTGAAAAAAACAGGACATCAAATATTTTTAAATATCCTTACAGTGCTGGGGGTTAGTATATGTTGGTCTTTATTTATCGTTCCTGCCATTTTTCTACTTCCTATTCAATGGGCAATTGTCTTTCTTATCTTAACCTTTATTCCCTCGACAACTGCAGCATATGCAGTCATGCATCATGTATTAGAAGGCAAAAAGTATAAGTTCGGAATGTTTTTAAAGTCCTTTCTACGTTATTACAGAAGAGCATTTCTATTAGGATTGGTTTATAGCTTAGCTGTTCTTATTCCATTATCTGAATGGTGGTATTACTTCACTATCAATCATAGTTATTTTATTTTTATCTTTAGTGTCTTTCAGACGTATTTATGCTTAACATTTCTTGCAACCCAGGTTTATGCGATTCCAATGTTAGTCCTTAAAGATTGTAAGATGTTAGCAGCTATGAATCAATCGATTAAAGAGTTTATGGGGCACACTTGGTACACCATTGGTCTTTTTATACAAATTTTATGCATTACCGTATTGATTAGTTTTACAGTTATAGGTTTCTTTTTACTCTTCATCGGAATGCTAGCCGTTTTTGTATTAAATGCAACAAGGAACTTGGAGCTTGATAAGAAAAAAGAAACGATTATAGAAAAAAGTAGAATTGAGCAAACGGTATGAAGTAAAAGGATGTGTTGATTATATGAAATTGGGTGTAACGGTATTTTTAGAGGATTATATCCAAAAGTTCCAAGGACAGAGGATAGGATTAGTGACAAATATGACTGGGGTGGATAGTTCTCTAATTCCAACTATTGATTTATTTTATGAGCATTCTGACATTCATTTAACCGCATTGTACGGTCCAGAGCATGGAATTAGAGGTGATATGAAAGAAGGAGAAAAAATAGAATCCTCTATTGATCCGTACACCAATCTGCCAGTATATAGCCTATATGGAGAGCATCGAAAGCCAAGTAAGGAAATGCTTGATCCTGTTGATGTAATTGTATTTGATTTGCAGGATATTGGTGCCAGGTATTATACCTATATCTATACAATGGCTTATGTAATGGAGGCATGTGCAGAGAATGGGAAGCATTTTGTTGTACTCGACAGACCGAATCCAATTTCAGGTATAGCGACAGAAGGAAATTTAGTAGAGGAAGATTTGCGATCATTTGTAGGTCTATATCCCATTCCAAATAGGCATGGGATGACGGTAGGGGAGATTGCTCAACTCTATAAATATGAGTTTGGAATCAAGTGTGAACTAACTGTTATCCCTATGGAGGATTGGCATCGTGATATGTATTTTGATGAAACAGGTCTTTTTTGGGTACCGCCATCACCAAATTCAACTGGTATTGATATGAGTATTCTGTATCCAGGTACGTGCTTAATTGAGGGGACGAATTTATCAGAAGGAAGGGGTACGACGAAACCTTTTGAATATATTGGTGCTCCTTTTATTGAGGGTTATCGTCTAGCGAAAGCTTTCAATGAGAGAAACATACCTGGAATACTAGCGCGGCCAGTTTCCTTTATGCCTACGTATCAAAAGTATAAGAACGAGATTTGTGAGGGCGTGCAGTTACATATTGTCGATCGTTACCAACTGCATTCCCTATCTGCTGGCTTGACCTTACTTGAAATAATCGCCCAACTGCACCCTAATGAATTTGAGTTTAAGCAGGACAAAGAGAAAAATAGGTATTTTTTTGATTTAATTGCGGGAACTAGAAAGGTAAGAAATCACATATTACAAGGTACAATACAGGACTTTGTGGATAATTGTCGTAAAGATCTTGAGGATTTTAATAAGAGGAAACAAGCGTATTTACTATATTAGTAGTGGTCTTTTTTGTTAAGGAGGACATATCATGATTAGCTACAATGATTATCGACCAGGCGACGAAAAGTCAATTGTACAACTTTGGAACAAGTGTTTAGTCACAGACCCGATTAATCAAATTAGATTTAGAAATTTAGTTTTATTAGATGCTAATTTTGATCCTGAAGGGTTAAAACTTGCTTTTGATCAGAACCAACTGGTTGGTTGTGCTTATGCAGTTCGGAGAATATTACCTATGCATGGTACTGACTTGGAACAAGACAATGGGTGGATCACCTTCTTTTTCGTCCATCCATCCTATCGACATTCAGGAATTGGCAGGAAATTATTGGAGGATGCTATATTATTTTTGAAAACGAAAGGGAGAAGAAATGTATTCTTCTCCTCCTATGCACCAAACTATATATTACCTGGAATTGATGAAAGCGAATACCCTAATGCATATAAGCTTTTACAAAGTTTAGGATTTGAGACATTATATTCGCCTGTAGCTATGGATAGAAATTTAGTTGGTTATGAGAAACCTCAGGATGTGAATACATTAAAAAGTCTAAGGGAATCGGAAGGATATGTTTTTTCTACAGCTGAAGATAAAGATTTATTTGAAGTCATTCAGTTTGCAAATGAGAAATTTAATCCTGATTGGGGAAGAGCAATTCGTGAGGGAATATTGCAAGGTCTTCCATTAAATCGAATATTAGTTGCTAGGCATGAGAAAAAGATAGTTGGATTCTGTATCTATGGAGGATATGAAGGGGTAGCCGATCGATTTGGCCCCTTTGGAGTTGATCCTGAACAGCAAGGTAAGGGATTGGGGAAGGTTCTCTTGCATGAATGTTTAACCCTAATGCGCTCTGAGGGACTACATGGAGCATGGTTTTTATGGACCGGAGAGAAAAGTTCGGCGGGTTATTTATATCGAAAAACAGGATTTGAAATTACCCGAAAATTTCATGTGATGAAGAAAACTCTTTAAAATTTATTTTAATAAGATCTTAAATAGCTATTTATATTGACATATATATCTTAAAATAGATATAAAATGACATAGTAAATAGAATGTTCGAAAGAGATGATGGTATATGACAGTTACAACTGGAGGTTTAGCGATGCTTTCGGAAATGCTTTCAAAGCTACCTCCGTCCGAAAGGAAAATTGCTTCTTATATATTAGAAAACCCTCAAGAATCGATCACGATGACTGCGAGTGAATTAGGGAAAAATAGTCTAACAAGTAGTGCAGCTGTTATTAGACTATGTAAATCCCTAGATTTAAAAGGTTTTCAGGATTTGAAGTTACGAATTGCTGGCGATTTACAAAAAACGGGTGAGAATGGTTTCAGAGATATTGAACCAAATGAATCGAAGTTTAATATTATTGAGAAAATGACAAGTAATAGTATTCAAACGATTAAAGAAACAGCAGAGCTGCTTAGTATTGATGAACTATCAAAGGCTGTAGAGGATCTGCAAAAAGCAAATAATATACACTTCTTTGGTGTAGGTGCATCTAGTATTATTGCTCAAGATGCTCAACAGAAATTTTTGCGGATAAACAAAAATGCCACTGCATTTTCTGATATTCATATGGCAGCGACCTTGGTGGCGAACTGCCAAGAAAATGATGTAGTGTTTGGTATTTCGTTTTCTGGAAAAACATTTGAGGTTGCAAAGCTACTTGAATTGGCCAATAAGCAGGGGGCTAAAACCATTAGTTTAACAAAATACGGAACGTCCATTGTAGGTGATCAGGCGAAAATTAGATTATATACCTCCGCTACACGAGAACCCACTTTCAGGAGCGGGGCAACCTCATCACGAATTGCGCAATTGCATGTGATTGATATTCTTTTTATGTGTGTAGCATCACAGGCGTATGATGAAACGGTTACGTATTTAGATGAAACAAGAGATGCAATCAATTTTTTGCGAGAAAAAATAAAAATTAAAGTAAAGGAGCAAAAGGATTAGAATTTCGTTTCTAATCCTTTTTATTATGGAATACTAAATGAAAGGTAAAATAGTTAATAAAAAATGTCCTCTACATATAAACATTTTTTTGTATATGTGATAAAATGCTGCTATAAGAGGATTTATAATTGGATATTGTCTTTTTCTGGAGGACATGTGTTTGTAAAACGTTTACATAAAAATGGAGGGATTGAATATGTCAAGTAACGCATTAGATCGCTTTTTAAATGAAAATCTCGAGGATTTAAGAGACAAAGGGCTTTACAATGAAATTGATGTTGTCGAAAGTGCAAATGGCCCAGTAATTAAAATTAAGGGAAAAGAACTTATCAATCTTTCATCCAATAACTACTTAGGATTAGCTACTGATAACCGCTTAAAAGAAGTAGCCGTTGAAGCGATTAAAGATTGGGGTGTAGGGGCAGGAGCCGTTCGTACAATCAATGGAACCTTAGACTTGCATATTCAATTAGAAAAAAAATTAGCAGAATTTAAAGGAACGGAAGCTGCTATTGCTTATCAATCTGGTTTTAATTGTAATATGGCTGCAATTTCTGCTGTTATGGATAAAAATGATGCGATTTTATCTGATGAACTAAACCACGCTTCGATTATTGACGGCTGCCGTTTGTCTAAGGCAAAAATTATTCGCGTGAACCATTCAGATATGGATGACCTTAGAAAAAAAGCCAAGGAAGCGAAGGAATCTGGTTTATATAATAAAATCATGGTCATTACTGATGGTGTATTTTCGATGGACGGGGATATTGCGAATCTTCCAGGGATTATTGAAATCGCAGAAGAATTTGATTTAATTACCTATGTCGATGATGCTCATGGTTCAGGTGTGACTGGAAAAGGTGCAGGTACGGTAAAACAGTTTGGCCTTGCCGATAAAATTGATTTTCAAATTGGAACACTTTCTAAGGCAATTGGTGTTGTTGGTGGCTATGTTGCAGGTAAGAAAAATCTTATCGATTGGTTAAAAGTACGTTCTCGTCCATTTTTGTTTTCAACGGCGGTTACTCCTGCAGATGCTGTAGCAGCTACGAAGGCGATTGAAATTCTAATGAGTTCAACTGAATTAAATGATCGTCTATGGGAAAACGGAAATTACTTGAAAAAAGGATTAAAACAACTTGGATTTAATATAGGGGACAGTGAAACACCAATTACTCCATGCATTATAGGAGATGAAAAAGCAACACAAACATTCAGTAAACGTCTGATTGAAGAAGGGGTATATGCGAAATCAATCGTATTCCCAACTGTTCCAAAAGGTACTGGACGTGTACGGAATATGCCGACTGCTGCACATACGAAAGAAATGCTAGATAAGGCAATTTCGATTTATGAAAAGGTTGGAAAGGAAATGGGTCTAATTTAAGTGTATTAATTTCTATAAATGAGCTGTTTTTTGAAAAGGGTGTTATCGTCTAGTTTGTTGTTTCTGTAAAAGCCAAACAACCGGCTTTTACACCTAATATAGGATTCAGCGGTCTAATGAAGTTTGCGGCTCTTTTCTCTGTGAAATAAAAGGTGTGGCCCTCTTCAACCGATAGTTATTATTTAAAGCTTTACTTTAATAGCAACAATGACTGAGAAAAAAGCCTTTGAAAAACATTAGAAAACAGCTCACAGGATTTATCAACTAGAATGGGCAGCATTTACAGGAGGAATTCGTGTGAAAAAGATACTTGTGACCGGTTCATTAGGACAAATCGGCAGTGAGTTAGTAACAAAAATGAGAGGTATATATGGTTCAGACCATGTCATTGCTACAGATATAAGGGATAATGGCAGTGAGGTTGTAACATCAGGTCCTTTTGAAATACTTGATGTAACAGATGGAGCAAAGATGTATGAACTAGCAAAGAAATATGAAGTGGATACGATTGTCCATTTAGCCGCTCTCTTATCAGCAACTGCAGAAAAGAAGCCATTATTAGCATGGAATTTAAATATGGGTGGTTTGGTGAATGCACTCGAAACAGCTAGAGAACTAAATTGTCAGTTTTTCACTCCAAGCTCTATTGGTGCCTTTGGTCCAACTACACCAAAGGATCAAACACCACAGGATACCATTCAACGACCAACGACCATGTATGGAGTAAATAAGGTTTCAGGCGAACTTCTATGTGATTACTACTATACTAAATTTGGGGTGGATACAAGAGGTGTACGTTTTCCTGGGCTAATCTCTTATGTAGCGGAACCAGGCGGCGGAACAACTGACTATGCCGTTGAAATCTATTATGAGGCGATCAAAAATCAGAGTTATACTTCTTATATTGATAAAGGTACATACATGGACATGATGTATATGCCGGATGCCTTACAAGCGATTATTGATTTAATGGAAGCAGATCCAAGTAAATTAAAACATAGAAATGCCTTTAATATTACGGCAATGAGCTTTGCTCCGGAGGAAATCGCTACAGAAATTAAAAAGCATATACCTCATTTTGAAATGAGCTATCAAGTAGATCCTGCAAGACAAGCAATTGCAGATAGTTGGCCAAATTCTATTGATGCGTCCGCTGCTAAGGAAGAATGGGGTTTTAAAGCGGATTATAATCTTGAAAAAATGACTATAGATATGTTAGACAAGCTAAAAATTAAATTAAAATAATCGGGGACGGTGAAAACCGTTCTCTTCTTTTTTCATCGTTTAGCATGTATCTTACATACATTCTGGTTAGCTTTTTATGCTAAAATAGTGGAAAGTCCTAAAGATAATGTTCCTTTATAGCCTATCAACATTACCGCAAATCTCTACTTCGTTTTTTATTCCTCTAATAAATATTCCAATAAAAATAAAGTAATGATGAAAAGGAGGTTTTATTTTGCTTAATCATGCGAAGGAAATTCTTCAGACCTATTATGGATATGATGAATTTCGAAATGGACAAAGTACAATTATCGAACAGGTACTTTCAGGGAAAGATACTGTTGCAATCATGCCCACCGGCGGAGGAAAGTCAATTTGCTATCAGGTTCCAGCTCTCATGTTACCAGGAATTACGATTGTTATTTCTCCGCTAATTTCATTGATGAAAGATCAGGTAGATGCATTAAATAATGCGGGTATACCAGCAACATTTATTAATAGTTCGATTAGTGGAAGTGAAATGTATGAACGGATACAGGCGATTGAAGCAGGTAAGTATAAATTACTGTACTTGGCTCCTGAAAGGTTAGAAGCACCTTCCTTTGTTGAATTAATCAAGAAAATGAATGTGTCATTAATAGCTATAGATGAAGCACATTGTATTTCTCAGTGGGGTCATGATTTCCGTCCTAGCTATCTCTCAATTAAAAAGTTTATTAATGGGATTCAACCAAAGCCTGTTATTTTGGCTTTAACAGCTACAGCAACACCAAATGTTAAGGAGGATATTTGTGAGTTACTCGATATCCCTTTAAATCATGTCGTTCTTACAGGTTTTGGGAGAGAGAATTTACTATTTAAAGTTGTTAAGGGACAGGATCGTGATGTTTTTATCGAGGAGTATATTAGGAAAAACAGCGGACAAGCTGGGATCATCTATGCTGCGACTAGAAAAGAGGTAGAACGAATCTATCTTCAACTAAAGAAAAAGGGAATATCTATTGGTAAATATCATGCTGGAATGACGGAAAACCAGCGGAATGAATATCAAGAACAATTTCTTTACGATAATATAAGTATCATGGTTGCAACAAGTGCATTTGGTATGGGAATCAATAAATCGAATGTACGATATGTGATCCATTATCATATTCCGAGAAATATGGAAGCTTACTATCAGGAGGCAGGGCGTGCTGGTCGTGACGGGGTAGAGAGTGAATGCATATTAATGTTTGCTCCTCAAGATGTTCATATTCAAAAGTTTCTAATTGATCAGTCTGAAATGGAAGGGGAACGCAAGGAATATGAGTATGCAAAGCTTCGGAAGATGGTTAGTTACTGTCATACGGAATCATGTTTTCAACAATATATCTTAGATTATTTTGGTGAGGAAAATGCAGGGGAATGTCAAAAATGTGGCAACTGTACAGATGATCGATCCCAAGTGGATATAACGAAGGAAGCACAGATGGTATTATCCTGTATAAAAAGAATGAATGAAAAATTTGGCAAAACCTTTGTTACGAAAGTCCTTACAGGATCAGCAGACAAAAAGATTATTAGCTTTGGTTTTAACCAATTAACCACTTATGGAATTATGAGAGATCGAACTCAAAAAGATGTGAATGAGTTGATTGATTATTTAACAGCAGAAGGTTATTTACGCCCAACTGATGGTCAGTATCCTGTTCTAATGCTAACTAACTTAGCCGTTGATGTTCTTCGTGGGGAGATAAAGGTACTAAGAAAAGAAAAAATAAAGGTGAAACAAATAATTGAGGATAATCAACTATTTGAGCAATTGAGAATGCTGCGGAGGGAAATTGCTGAACAAGAGAAGGTACCTCCATATATTATTTTTTCAGACCAAGCATTAAAAGAAATGAGTGCAAAATTACCTACAACTCCAAGTGCATTATTACAAATAAAGGGTGTAGGAGAAAGAAAGCTTGAGATGTATGGGGAATCTGTCCTTTCAACCATTCTTTCCTATTGTGAACAAAATCATATTGATTTAGGACAAAATCATAGTTCCGTCAATAGTAATGAATTGAAGCCACAGGAAGAAAAGGAAAAGAGTCATCATGCTACCTATTCTTTCCTTAAGAAGGGAATGTCGCTAGAGCAAATTGCTGCCCAAAGACAAATGACTGAAAGAACGATTGAAGGGCATGTAATGAAATGTGCAGATGAAGGATTGTCCATTGATTGGGAACAATTTATTCCTACACAGTTTGAACCGCTAATTGCAGAGGCAGTGAAAGAAGCTAACTCAGAAAGGTTAACTCCTATTAAAGAATTATTACCAGACGAAATTAGCTTTTTTATGATTAGAGCTTATTTACAAAAGAGTAAATGAATAAAAAGTGGATGTCTGAATGAAATTTTCCTCAGACATCACTTTTTTTAGCATTTATAAAAATAACATTCCTAAACTAATAATCACTCCACTTACGATTAGAATAATGACACAGAACCCCATAATATCCTTTGCTTTTAATCCAGCAATAGCAAGTGCTGGCAATGCCCAGAATGGTTGAATCATATTGGTCCATGCATCCCCCCATGCAATCGCCATTGCTGTTTTAGACAATGAAGCTCCCATTGATTGAGCAGCATCCAACATAATAGGGGCTTGAACCGCCCATTGTCCTCCTCCAGAAGGAACAAAGAAATTTACCAAACCACCACTAAGAAAAGCAAAGCAATAGAATGTAAAATCATTGGAAATGGATACAAATGCTTCTGACATAACTGCTGCAAGACCAGAAGCTGTCATCATTCCCATTATCCCTGCATAAAAAGGGAATTGAATGATGATTCCAGCTGCTCCTTTAACCGCGTTTGCAACGGCATCCAAAAAGCGCTTTGGTGTCCAATGACAGAGTATCCCTAGAAATAAAAAAGTAAAGTTAACAATATTTAAATTTAATTGAAATCCATGGGTAATAATGTAATAACTAATGAAGATTAAACCTAAAATTCCTATAATAAGAGAAACAATAAAACTATTTTCTAATCTAGTAGCCGGAGTTATGCTATCTTTCTCAATAGAAGCTGCATGCATACTTGTTGCATCATCAAGAATGGCTGGGTCAACGGTAATCGTTTTGTCTTTAGACGGCATCATAAAGCGATTTAATAATGGTAGAATAATAAAAAGGGCAAGAACAATAGCGATATTATACGTAGAAAAAATAGTTTCACTTGTAGATATAATCCCCATTTGGCTTTCAAAAGGATGTTTGTCCGTTGCGATTGATAATGGTATCGATCCAGAAATACCACCATGCCACACAAGGAAACCGGAGTAAGCGCTTGCAATTAAGAGGCGATAATCTACATCTTTAACTCGTTTAGCTAGCTCTTTAGCAAATAGTGCTCCAATGACTAAACCAAATCCCCAATTAATCCAACTGGCAATGATTGAGACGACGGTGACAATAATAATAGCTGACCCCGGTGATTTTGCAGTGGTTGCTAGCCCACCTAATATTTTTTTAAATAATGGACTACTTGCTAAAACATGACCAGTTACAAGGACCAAAACCATTTGCATTGAAAAATCGAGCAATTCCCAAAAACCCTCTCCCCAAAATTGTACCATCTCAATCGGGGAACTACCTGTAAAAATGAGTCCTAAAATAAACACGACAAAGGTTAGTAGGACAACAAATAAATAGGGATCAGGTAAATAGCGTTGCATAATATGATTGGAAAAGTTAATGATTCCCTTCAATCTAGTCATTCCTCCCTTTGATAAAATAAGATCTAGTTAGGTATTTATGAGTCACCTCACTCGAAATGATATTTTTATATTTTCTAAATATTCTACCCAATATGTGGGATTTCCTTCTTAATTCCATGCAAATCATTTATTTGAATGGAATTGTAAGCAATGATACAATATGGAAATACATGAGAATTCGGATAGAAAGGAAGATATCTTTATGATCCGATGTATTGCATCCGACATGGATGGTACACTATTAAATTCAAATCAAGAAATTAGCCAGCTCAATCGTGAAGCTATTTCATATGCTAAACAACAAGGGATTGAAGTGATCATTGCTACTGGTCGATCCTATGAGGAAGCCCATTATATATTAGAGGAATCAGGCATTAAATGCCCAATTATTGCAGTTAATGGTGCTGAAATCAGAAATGAACATGGGGAAATTACGCAAACAGCTGGGATTGATGGAGAGGTTGCCCAAGAGATTGGGAAGGCTCTTAATCAAATAGGCATCTATTTCGAAATATATACAAATAAAGGGAAGTTTACAGAGGATTATGAACGAAGTATAAGTGTAATCGTGGATATATACAAAACGGCGAATCCGGAAAAAGATATAAACGAAATTCGTTCAACTGTTGAGGAACACTTTGCTGGAGGCTTCATCCAATCGATTCAGGACTATGGAGTGATATTCTCTGACCCTGAATATATCATTTATAAAATTATTGTTTTTTCAAAGGATCATGAGCTTCTAGAAAAAGCGAGTGAATCATTAAAACGAATCGAAAAGATTAAAGTAACATCTTCGGCACAAGATAACCTGGAAATTAATGATATTCATGCACAGAAAGGGATAGCACTCGAAGCATTTGTAAAAGAAAAAGGGATTACCTTAGAGGAAACGATGGCAATGGGAGATAACTTTAACGATTTATCTATGCTGCAAAAGGTGGGACATCCTGTTGCAATGGGGAATGCTGAGCAGGAAATAAAAAACATCATTCCAAATCATACGACATCGAACAATGAAGATGGAGTGGGCAGGGCTATATATCAAGCATTGAATGTGTTGAAATAAAGAGGAGGAGTGTACTAACACTCCTCTTGCTTGACCGACAAACCATGTAAAATAAACTGAATCGTTCTTTCAACTTCTAGTTCATCATCCCAGTCTGCTTCGGGAAACATTAAATATCGTCCGATCACAAATCCGAGGATAGATGATGCAATCAATCTAATGGCCGATGGTGGCGGTAACTGTATCATTTCTCCTTTCTTTTGATAGGCATCCACAATAACTTTCAAACGCTCATATACTTTATTCATGACATGTTCTTTAAATTGTCCTCGTAATTCAGCATGGAAAGGGATTTCCTGTATGAGGATCTTTATGGATGGCAAATGTTTTTTTGCATATTCCATTCTGTTAATGATGACCGCTCTTAGAAAGTCTTCCAGGCTTTGATGTTCAGATAATAGGACCTTGTTAAAATCACGAATAAAAAGTGGTGCCATAAATTTAGCCATTGTTGGTGCAATAATCGATAGCAATAAATCTTTTTTTGTCTTATAATGGCGAAAAATTGTTCCCTCCGCTACGCCGGCTTTTTTGGCAATTTCACTAGTTGAAGTACCCGAATATCCTTTTTCAGAAAAAATTTCAACCGCAGCTTCAAGAATTTTCTTTTGTTTTTCTGTCATGTTTTCTTGGTTTTCAAAAAGCATTTCAAAAATATCCTCTTTTTCAGGCATGAAACCACTCCGATCTATTCGATCATGTCGAAAATACTCATCCTTTATATTTTACGATACTTTTTTAAAGCAAACACGTTTAAAACGACAAAGAGAAGAGCAAATCCAAAAAGTATTAATAAATCTGTACGTATATCACTAAAGCCCTTTCCCATATACATAATACTTCGTAAAGCATCTCCACCGTAATACATAGGCATAATTTTTGCGACTGCTTGGAGCCAATTAGCCATTCCTTCAACCGGTAAAATTCCTGCGAAAAATACTTGTGGAATAACAATAACAGGAATAAATTGCATCATTTGAAACTCTGTATTGGCAAATGCAGATAGTAAAGTCCCTAATGATAATGCAACAAGGGCTAACAATAAATTTATCAGCAGTACATTCCAGATAGAGCCTATCAGTGTTATATCTAAAATTTTTGTTGCATACAACACAATAATAACGGTCTGAATAATAGCAAAGATGCCATAGCCAAATAAATAACCGAGGACAATTTCACTTCGTTTGATAGGTGTTGCCACTAATCTTTCTAACGTACCTGTTGTTCGCTCCCTTAAAAGGGCAATTCCGGAAATAAGGAAAACGAAGAAAAAGACAAAGAATCCAACGAGAATGGGACTTAGTACATCAAAAAAGCTCGTATTTTTATTTCCATATACATAAGAAATATTTATATCCGGGCTCTGTAACGAAGCATTAGATACTTCATTTGCCTGCTTCATCTTCATTTCTAAAGTAAATAGTTGTTGAATTTTCATTTGTAATGCTTTGGCTGATGATGGGTCTGCGTTTTTTAACAGCAAGGTAGCATGATTATGGTCCATTTGAATCATGCCATCTAAATCCTCATTGATTAGTGTCTTCTCATTTAGTGATGTATATTTTTTTATTTGGATGTCATTCTTTTTAAGCTGTTGGATGAAAGAAGGATCCATGTTTGTTACACCAATTGTCATTTTTTTAGTTGAATCATTAGTAAATAGAAAGTGAACAAGTGTAAGAATGATGAGAGGTGCAATCATCATTAATGCTAATGTACGCTTATCTCGTATCATTTGCCGGCAGATCCTTTTAATTAATGCTGATATTTTCATTTCTTCTCCCCCCAGCCTTTAAAACGTATTGTCAAAACTTTTATAAGAAATAGGTTATAAAATCCTATGATAGAGGGCTTTTTAAGCAAAAAAATTGCCACCCCCTGAATTCTGGAGATAATTGAGGTTACCACACACCCAATTCCCAGAAAGGAAGTGACAAGTTGTACCCTCAAATTATAACCTATTTATTAACTTTAATTAAGTACCAAGATCAAATAATCCGGACTCTTCTTACGCTGCTTATTGGCAAGAACATGTTTGATAAGTCGAAAGAACAGCCGGTGAATCAGCCTTATCGAAAGCTCCAGGTGGATGAACTTCCTGTTATCGAGACTTTTCAAAAGCTGGATTATAAAACCCTAATGAAAGAGTACTCCGAAGAAAAAGGTAAGACACTAAAGCCTGTCAGACGTCATGCCAATTCCAAAACATCCGTACCATCCAACATTTCCTGCCCAAAGTGTGGTGCTCCAGCAGATTACCTTTATGCCAATAATGGAGGAAACGGACAGTACCAATGTAAGGTGTGTGCGTGTCTGTTCAATCAGAAAAACCAGTATGCCAAGGAAGCCATCCTGAAATGCCCGCATTGCTTGAAGACCCTTGAAAAAGTGAAGGAACGGAAAGACTTTGATATCTACAAGTGCAAGAATAATGCGTGTTCCTTCTACCAGCGGAACCTAAATGGACTTTCGTCCAAAGATAGAAAACGATTCAAGAAGAACCCCCAGGATTTCAAGATGCGATACCTATTTCGCCAATTTCACATTGAGTACAAGCCACTTTCCAGGAGTCACCCAAGAAGCCAAAAGTGGATTTATCTAGACTGTATGTGTCGCCCCACACCCTGGGACTCATCCTGACTTACCATGTGAATTATGGACTGTCCGCCCGAAAGACAGCTGCCTTAATGAAGGATGTTCATGGTGTGGATATCTCCCACCAAAGCATCCTGAATTATGAGAACAGTGTGGCCTTGCTTCTCAAGCCGTATGTGGACCATTATCCTTATGAGCTTTCCGACCAGTTCTGCGGCGATGAGACGTATATCCGGGTGGGTGGCCGCTGGCGCTATCTGTTCTTCTTCTTCGATGCGGTGAAAAAGATCATTCTGGCCTATCCCGTATCCCGGAATCGGGATACACAAGCAGCGATTCTGGCCATTGATGAAGTCTTGACGAAGTTCAAGGAAGTCCCGGAGGACTTGACCATCGTAGTTGATGGTAATCCGATTTATCTACTGGCCCAGCAATTCTTCGCCCAACATGGAATATCATTCGACATCAAGCAAGTCATCGGCCTTACGAACGAAGATCCAGTATCGGCTGAATACCGGCCGTTGAAACAGATCATCGAACGGCTGAACAGGACCTTCAAAGGCAACTATCGTCAAACGTACGGTTTTGGATCCGAACAAGGTTCCGTCTCCTATGTGACACTGTTTGTGGCTTATTTTAACTTTTTACGGCCACACTCAGCGCTGGAAGGGAAAGTCCCGGTCCTTCAACCAGAGTTGCTTCAACTGCCTAACATGCCTGCCAGATGGACCAAACTGATTGGTTTAGCCCAGGATTGGATCGAAGACCAGACAGCCTAGCTTTTGTTTAGCAGAGCCCCTTAACCAGCAGGCGGCGAAGCGTACTCTTGACAAACCGAACTTGCCAATGGTTTAAAATTGGAAAAACCGAGGGTTTATTTGGTATGCCTTCTTTTGTCCTCTTCGCCCTTAATGAACACATCACAAACCATTGGCGTGTTTGTCAAGAGCGACTGCGGCAGCACCTTCTCAAGTTCCGTGAAGAAATCCATCCCTTAGAATTGATTTTTCATAGAACTTTTGACACTACCCTTTAAAAATACTGCCTCTATTTGATTTACTTTGTACATCTTCATTAATTCTGAAGGTGAGCCAGTGGCAAGGATCTCTCCATCTCGAACCATTGCTAGACAATCACATTTTTCCGCCTCGTCCATGACATGTGTGGTGACGAGAATGGTCTTTCCAGCTTTTTTTAAATTGGCTAGCTCATTCCATATCGAGAGTCTTAGCTCTGGATCAATTCCAACTGTCGGTTCATCCAGAATGAGTATTTCAGGGTTATGAACTAAAGCGATAGCAAGAGATAGTCTCCGTTTCATACCTCCGGAATAAGCTCCCACTTTTTTGGAGAGATGAGATGTAAGGTCTACTAATCTAGCTGCATAGGCAATTCGTTGCTTTAATTCTGCCTTTTTTAATTTAAACAAAGAAGCAAAGAAAACCATGTTTTCCTCTCCTGTTAGTTCAGGATAAAGTGCATCGGATTGAGCCATATAGCCAATCCTTTGTAGAATATTAAGATTAGGCATTGTCGTATTTAATACATGAACAGTACCTGTTGATGTAGAGTCCATGCCAACAATAATTTTTATTAATGTAGTCTTCCCAGAGCCTGAAGGGCCGATTAGGCCATAGATTTGCCCGGAATGGATGGATAAATCAATCTTGGATAAGACATTCTTTTTTCCAAAGCTCTTGCTTACCTGATTAATCTGAATGACAGGATCCATTAAAAATACCCCCTAATTACAAAATGAGTGATTACTCACTTTAAATCATAAAGGGAGTCTATGTCTGGTGTCAATCAAAAAATGAGTGATTACTCACTTTGGTTTAGAACGAAAGACAAATAATCATAAATAAGGGGGAGAAATGTATCATGCGGGAATGGACAAATGATCTGAAAAAAAGAGAGATGCCCTCCATCAATGAGATGAAAGACAAATGCCTTAGGGGAAATAAAAGAAGTGTCCGCCAGATAGAATATACCAAACTAACCCTATTAAACAAAGCTTATACTCCCAATAAAGGATTCTAGCGGTTCTTTTGGAAATTGCAGTGTTTTTCAGTAAAATGATAGGTGTAGCAATCCTCAGTCGATATTTAAATTGTTATAACTTTACTTAAATAGCAACAATGTTTGAGAAAAGAGCCTAAACAAAAAAGCCACCCTTTAGGGTAGCCTGCTGTATAGATTATTTCACTTGATCATTTTCCCATTGGTAGTTCCAAAATCTTTCGTATTGTAGCCATGCGAGGGTTTCGGGATCTTTTTGCTTTAATTTTTCCTCACGATCAGCAATCATCCAACCAGTTTGTGAGATATGTGCTTTCATGGCACCGATTTTTTGATCAGTTACCGCACTTACATCATTGATGACATCCGGAGCACCGATTTCTTCTTCGTGGTTATTAGAAAACGCAACACAATGGAGCTTTGGTCGTTGTTCAACAGGTAGACGTCTCACGGCACGGACAACAGCTCTTCCTGTTGCTTCGTGATCTGGATGGACGGAATAACCTGGGTAAAAGGTGATAATAAGTGAAGGATTTAATTCTTCGATGAGACCTGTTACCATTTTTGTTAGTTTTTCATCATCCTCAAATTCAACTGTTTTATCTCTGTAACCCATCATTCTTAAATCTTGAATTCCCATGACTTCTGCTGCTTTTTGAAGTTCCTTTTTTCGAATATTAGGCAATGACTCTCTTGTTGCAAATGGAGGATTCCCAAGATTTCTCCCCATTTCTCCAAGGGTTAAGCATGCATAAGTAACTGGTGTTCCATTATTGACATGCGTGGAAATGGTGCCTGATACACCAAAGGCTTCATCATCGGGATGTGGGAATATAACTAGAACTTGACGTTCTTTTTCCATAAAAAAAAACTCCTTTCAACTTTTTGTCTCTTATTCAAATGGTGTTTCACTAATTTCTAGTGCAACTGCAAGTTTCCCATCATATCCATGGCCGGCCAGAAGCAAACGTCCTAGGTCATCTACTTCAAAATGGGTTAAGCCTTCTGCATAAATCCAGCCGATTGCAAGCTTCAATCCTACACGGTAAGGACCATCTCCAATAATCTTCCCATGTTCATAACTTACTTGGGCATTTCTTATATATGCTCCAGCGGAAAAAAAGGATTCATTAAAATGAGACGCATAGGCCCCATTAGTTGTTTCTAAATGTATATAGACTGTCTTACCTGATAACTCATTGATTTTTTCTTGCACAGCGGAGATTTGTATAGGCTCCATTTAAGAACCCTCCTTTTATAAAAATATTATCTACAAATCAATATAAATAAAGTATGTGATTATTTTACTAAAAATAGAAGGGGAAAGCGAAAAGATTGCTTTATAGAAAAAAAGGAGTGGGTCTCCACTCCTCTTTAAAGATTATTTATTTGCCACAAAACGTGTGTATGCCCCATGCATTACAGGTCCAACATATTGATTTAGTTTAAATCCATGTTCTATAGCAGCTGCTACAAATTTTTTCGCTAGGCTAACTGCTTCTTTTACAGAGCTTCCTTTTGCAAGCTCTGCAGTAATAGCTGCAGCAAATGTACAACCTGCCCCATGATTATATGTTGTATCTATTTTTTCATTTTCAAGTAAGGTAAATTCTGAACCATCATAGAATAAGTCAATAGCTTTATCATGATCTAGTTGTTTACCACCTTTAATAACTACATTTTTTGCCCCAAGATCATGAATTTTTACAGCTGCTGTCTTCATCTCATCGATAGTTTTAATTGGACCCGTTTTTGCAAGTTGTCCAGCCTCGAATAGATTTGGTGTAACAATCATTGCGCGTGGTACTAATAATTCCCGCATAGCATCTGTATTTTCAGGCTGTAAAACCTCATCTTCACCTTTACATACCATAACAGGATCAATGACAACCTGAGTTAGTTTATGCTCATCAATTTTACGGGCAGCTAACTCGATAATATCTACTGAACCGAGCATACCTGTTTTCATTGCATCAATTCCGACAGATAGAATCGTTTCTAATTGTGGTTCAACCGTTTTTACATCAATTGGGAATACATTATGATGCCAGTCATTATTTGGATCCATGGCAACAATGGATGTTAAGGCAGTCATCCCATAGACACCTAGTTCCTGGAATGTTTTTAAATCTGCTTGAATTCCTGCTCCACCACTTGAATCAGATCCTGCTAGAGTTAAAGTTTTTTTCATTGTCATGACTACTTCCTCCTCAATCAACGCGATAGATGAATTTTGATGAAAGGCTCTTTTCTTAAACTTTTGCTATTTAGTAAAAATATTCTTACTATCGATTTTTTTACGGTTGTTTTCTGTCTTCCTTTTTAGAATACAGAAAAGAGCTCGTAGCCTTAATTATAGGCTATAATCTATAGGCGAAAAGCAATAGGCTAAATCCTTTGGTGATTTGAACAATCCATGCGAAAACAGCCTTCCGAAATGAGTTCTATTTTAGAATAAACTAATAATTACATGATGACAAATGGATTTAACTGATAAAAGAAAAAAAGGGCGATTTTACAGTCCATATACATAAAAAATCTCTTTTTTAAAATATTGTTGCTATATGTAAATAGGGTTTTATCAAAAAAGATCGGTTAAAGGCCGCTACATCTTCTATTTCTTAGAGGCATGAAGAACCGCTGAATCCCTTTACTGGGTGGAAAAGCAAGCAGTTGGACATTTATAAAACCAAAAAACTATACGAAAACTGCTTAAAAAAAAGACTTTCTGTAAAGAATTTGTCGGCACAATACCTCATTATAGTATGGTAATCTCTAAAAAAGATCCATCTTTTGAGGTGAGCATTATGACAAATATTTATCAGAAAGCCTTTAAAAAAAGGGGGGATCATCGTCTTTCATTAGTATGGTCAGATTCTATGAATCTATACATTAAAATTTGAATAAAATCAATTTTTTGAAAAAAATATTTACAATTCACAGTTTTTGGTATACAATAAGTTCAATTAATATCAAAAAAAATTCCTGGAGGTGCATATATGATGAAAAATACATTAATTGCAGTTACATTCAATTTCATAATGCAGTCCATGGGAAATGATGATATTTAGTATTTTTCTGTTTTTACCATTAATGAATTTCTCTATATTCATGTATTGAACTAAAGACCATGGACTGCGACAAATCAGTTCATGGTTTTATTTTATTTAAAAATAATCATTACATTGAAAATGGAGGAAATTCAATTTGAATTTACAAACATTAGGCTGGAATCAATATTTTGAGGAAGCATTTAAAGAGTATAAAGAACAAGGTTATGAAGTGGGAAGAGTTATTTTAGAGCATAAAAGAATCTATCGTGTGTTAACAGAGAAGGGAGAACTGCTTGCAGAAGTTTCAGGGAAGATGCGTTTTCAAGCCTTGGAGCGACAAGACTATCCTGCAATAGGAGATTGGGTTGTGCTCACGCCTAGGTATGAAGAAAACAAGGCAACTATTCATGATATTTTGCCTAGAAAAAGCAAATTTTCTAGAAAAGTTGCCGGTATGACAACAGAGGAACAGATAGTTGCAACAAATGTGGACACAATTTTTCTTGTAAATGCATTGAATGCAGATTTTAATATTCGCAGGATTGAACGGTATGTATTAACTGCATGGGAAAGCGGAGCTAACCCAGTTATCATTTTAAGCAAGTCCGATTTATGTGAGGATATCGAGGAAAAGATTGCGCAGGTTGAATCTGTAGCATTTGGTGTTCCTATTCATGCAATTAGTGCCGAGCAGAATATAGGGATGGATCAGCTTGCTCCATATGTATATGAAGGTCAGACAATTGCTTTACTAGGTTCCTCGGGCGTTGGGAAATCAACCCTTACGAATGCATTATTAGGTAGTACGAAGCAAGAGGTGCAATCTGTGCGCGAAGGTGATGATCGTGGACGTCATACAACGACCCATCGTGAATTAATTATTTTAGATAAAGGCGGTATATTAATTGATACGCCGGGGATGCGTGAATTACAGCTTTGGGAAGCTGATGAAGGCTTTAGTCAGAGTTTTTCTGATGTGGAGGCGTTGGCTGAGAATTGTCGCTTTAGAGATTGCTCTCATATGAAAGAACCAGGCTGTGCTATACAAGAAGCGATTGATGATGGGATTTTAGAAAGAGATAGATATAATAGCTATGTTAAATTACAAAAAGAGCTTGCCTTTCTAGAAAGGAAGGAAAATAAGCGAGCAGCACTTTTAGAAAAGGCGAAGTGGAAAAAGATTACAAGTACTCAAAAAAAGAGTAAGAGATAAGAAAAGCGGAAAGCCCCTTGTTCTAGTACTAGCAAGCAATTATTCTCTTTTAAAAGGAAGTTAGCTTTTTGACCTATGCTGATTTCGTCCAATAAAGAATTCAGCGGTTCTTATAGGGGGGCAGCACTTTTCCCAATGAAATGAAAGGTGTAGCGTACTTCAACCGCTATTTAATTAAAACTTCTATTAATTAGAACAAAGTATGAGAAAGAGCTTTGCCCTAAAAGGGCTAGGAGCTGGACATTTAATTCGATAGTTTTTTATCTGTTAAAATGGGGACCTCTAGATTAGGTCCCCTTTAAAAATTTCAAAACTAATAATATACTAATTCCAGATATAGTTAATTAAGGTGGAATGCGAAATGGTACAGATTTTATACATAGAGGATGATCATGAAATTGGCAAATGGGTCACAGAAGAATTACATGATAGAGGTTATAAAGTGAAATGGCTTCAAACAGGTGAAGGCTCTTTGGGATATATACAGGAAGCGGATATTGTTGTATTAGATGTTATGCTCCCTGGCTTAGATGGCTTTACTGTAGGAAAACGTTTGAAAAAGGAAGCACCAAATGTACCAATCATGATGTTATCTGCACGGACTTCTGTGGAGGATAAGCTACAAGGTTTAGAGTTCTCTGATGACTATTTAACGAAACCGTTCCATCCAGATGAGCTTGTGGCTAGAATCGAAGTGTTATTAAGAAGGTTTCAGAAGCAGAAAAGGGAATCGTTTATTATCCAGCATTTAGAAATTATTCCATCCGAAAACAGGATTATTGATCAGCGAACAGGAGATGAAATTCTCCTTACTGGAAAGCAATATCATATCTTTCATTACTTTTTAAAGCATCCAAATCAAATATTAACGAAAGAACAAATTTATGAAGGTGTATGGGAAGAGCCTTATATTGATGGAGATAAAACATTAATGGTCCATATTCGCTATCTACGTGAAAAAGTTGAACAAGATCCTGCAAATCCCAAAATTATTGAAACGATCAGAGGAATCGGCTATCGGGTGAGGCAATGAAGCTTAGACATTCAATCCTTGGGAAATTCCTCCTTATCATTATGATTGCCGTATTATTTATTCCTATTGTCATTCCGGTTACTTCAGCCATTTTCTATATTCCCATTTTGACACGGGATCAAGGAGATACAGATGATTATTATAACGGTGTTGATTTAGAGAAGATGTGGCACAAAGAAGCAGCCTTATTGGGCGAAGCCGATGCCAGAGAGATCAATAATAAGCTTATTGAAATAAAAGAAAAATACCCAGATGCTACACTATTTTGGGTGAATAATGAGGGGAAAACGCAAAAACAATTACCAGTAAAAGAAGGGATTCCACAAATTTGGAGCTCTTCCTTTACGGTTGATTTTATGAAGAAAAGCTATGATAGTGATCCTTTTACGACGGTTGCTTTTATCGGAGGGAATAGGCAAAAAGGATTTATGGTTATGCAAATGCCCCGTAACAGAATGAATGCACCAATTGACGAACTAAGAAGTCGTTATGATTTTCTTTATAGTGTAGGGTTGCTTGGCTTATTTGTTATCTTTATTCTTCTTTCCTGGTTATTTGTTTATAAGCTACGAAAACGTCTCCTTTATTTGCAAAATGCTATGGCAGAGAAAGGTCCCCATGGAATTCCGGAGCCAGTTTCTGTAGGGAAAAAGGATGAAATTGGTCAGTTAGAGCATGCCTTTAATCGAATGATTGGCCAATTAAAGGAAGGAAGGGAACGAGAACAAGAAGAGGAAATGCTACGTCGTCAATTAATTGCAAATCTATCACATGATTTGCGGACGCCTCTTACTACTCTACGTGGTCATGTATATTCATTAAAAAAGGATCAACTGAGTGATCAGGGAAAAGAGTCTATCGAGATGATCGATCGAAAAATCACTTATATTGGACAATTGCTGGACAATCTTCTTTCCTACACACTATTATCTTCGGGTAAATACCCTTATTATCCACAAAAGGTAGATGTATTAAGAAATACTCGCCTAATTGCAGCTTCTTGGTATCCTGTATTTGAAAAAGAAGGTTTCAATGTAAATATTGATCTACCAGAGAAAAAGATTGAATGGACAATCGATCCAGGGTGGTTTGAACGCATTATTGATAATTTATTTCAGAATATCATTCGTCATACAAAAGAGGGAAGATATGTTGGAATTTCTGGATTCGAAAATGATGGACAATTTACGTTAATGTTAGAGGATCATGGGCAGGGATTAAACAAAGAATCAACGGATAAAGGAGCAGGAATCGGGCTTTCCATTGTTTCAATGATGTTAAAAGAAATGGATCTAACCTGGGAGATTGATTCAGATCGTCAAGGTACAAGAATAATGATAACAAATGTGAAAAAATAAGGAGTGTGATCACTCCTTATTTTTTTAACCACTAGAAAATTAATAAATTTTGTCGAAATAAAGAATGAAGATGACAAATATGTTGAAGTGGAGAAATGAACGAATGAAATGGAATGTACAAAGAAAGATTTTATCTGGATTTATCAGTGTTTTAATTTTATTACTTGTTTTAGCAGGAATTAGTTATAGTCAGCTTTTAACTGTCAATAAAACATATAGCAACTTGTTAGATGAACAAGTTGAAAAGGTTTCAATGGCAAAAGAATTAGATTTGCTCTTTCAACGTCAAAGTGCAAGTATTCGTGGTTATATTATTACGAATAATTCTGATTACTACAATCAATATCAAGAAGCTAGATCTCTTTATTTAAATACATCGAAAAAAATTAAAAAGCTTATTGCTAGTTCAAAAGGTAAGCAGCTTTATGAACAAATCGATTCGCTAGATAATCAATATTTTGATGCTGTTGATCTTGAAGTGAAATTATTTAAGGAGCACAATCAGGCAGAGCTTAATAAATTTATTACCAATGATTTGAAAGGTATAAGCGAAAATTTTACCGCTAGTGTGGATGCTCTAGTAGATCATCAGCAAAAACAATTAGATGAGACTCATGATCAAGTTAGGGAAAAAGTTAATAACATTAAGGTATTTATTATTGTTATTACTATATTTGCACTCCTAGTTGGTATTGTTATTGCGCTAGTAATAGGGCGAATGATTGCGAGACCAATTAAAAAAGTTTCTGGAATTATGAAATTAGTATCAGAGGGCGATTTACGGATTGATCCAGTAAAGGTTAGGTCTGAGGATGAAATTGGAGAGTTAGCTCGTTCATTTAATCAGATGGTAGAGGATCTCGCATTTGTAGTAAGACAAGTATCTGACTCTAGCATGCAGGTGGCTTCTAGTTCAGAGCAACTTACAGCTAGTGCACAGCAAAGCGCTAGTGCAGCAGAGCAAGTAACTCGTGTAATAACAGAAAATGCGAATGGAACAGAAAAGCAGCTAGAAACATTTTATGAAGTTAATGGTGCAGTAGATGAAATGGCAGAAGGAATGAACCAAATTGCACGAGCTAGTGAGGAAATGCTACATTCATCGGAAGAAACTAGTACACTTTCAGAACAAGGTGTTGCATCGATAACAAAGGTAGTAGCTCAAATGAATGAGATTCATACAACGGTTGAAGAAGCAACTAATATGATTCATTCTTTAGGAAGACATTCAGAGGATATTAGAAAGATCACTGAAATAATTACTGGTATTGCTAACCAAACAAACTTACTTGCTCTTAATGCAGCAATTGAAGCCGCAAGAGCTGGAGAGCATGGAAAAGGATTTGCTGTTGTAGCAGATGAGGTAAGAATATTAGCAGAAGAATCGCGTAAGTCATCTGATCAAATTTCAGCTATGATTGAACAAATTCAAGCGGAAACGAAAAAAACAGTTATATCAATGGAAGCAGGAAATAATAAGGTGGAGCAAGGACTTGCCTTTTCCAATGAGGCAAATGAATCCTTTTTCAAAATATCCCAATCAATTTCCACTGTGGCAAATAGGGCGGAACACGTGTCGTCGTCTGTTGAAAATATACAAAGTATAACATTAAAAGTAGCTAAGGCGATGGAGGGTGCTAAAAAGATATCTGAACAGGTAGCAAATGGTAGCCAAGAAAATGCAAGTGCATCTGAAGAACAGCTAGCAACGATGGAAGAAATCGCTAGCTCTGCAGAAAATCTATCTCACTTAGCAGAGGAATTACAGATGGTGATTTCAAAATTTAAACTAACGCAACAATGAAATAAATGAAAAGGAGTCGCTAATAAGTCGACTTCTTTTTTTGTTACTTTTTTAAACAAAATTTAAACGATCACTAGCACTTCATTTAACCTTGCATGACTAGAATAGGAAAAGAGGTGAGAGAAGATGAATGAATTTATTATAAAGACAAATAATTTAACTAAAAAATTTAAAGGTAAAAAGGTAGTTAATGGTGTGAATTTAGAAATAAAAAAAGGCGAAATTTATGGATTTCTCGGCCCTAATGGGGCAGGGAAAACAACGACGATTCGCATGCTATTGGGTTTAATGAAACCTACATATGGGTCTATTCATGTTTTTAATAAGGATTTAAGGAAGGAAAAACTTTCTATATTAAAAAAAGTAGGTTCACTTGTAGAATCTCCGTCTTATTATGGTCATTTAACAGCAAGGGAAAACTTGGAGGCATTGAGAAGAATATTAAATGTACCTAAAACAAGAATTGATGAAGTGCTCAATATTGTTCGTTTAAGTAATGAGGCGAATCGACCTGTGAAAGGTTATTCACTTGGGATGAAACAGCGCCTTGGTATTGCAGCCTCACTATTAGGAAACCCAGAACTTCTTATTTTAGACGAGCCAACAAATGGATTAGATCCATCTGGGATCATCGAGATGCGTGAATTAATAAAAGACATGCCTAAGAAACATGGAATTACAGTCATCGTTTCGAGTCATTTATTAAGTGAAATGGATCAGATGGCGACACAAGTTGGTATTATCACCAAAGGCTCTATTATTTTTCAGGACTCTATTTCAGTATTAAAACAACGTTCAAAAAGCCAAATCCAGATTCTGACCAACCATAATGAATCAGCATGGCGAACGTTATTAGCGAATGGGATTAAAGCAGATTTTCACGAAGGTCATATTTTTGTAGAGGAAAGTGAGAATCAGCAAATCGCCAATGCAGTTGAAAAGCTTGTTCATCATGACTTTTCCATCTATCGTGTGGAGGAGAAAAAAATGTCCTTAGAAGATATTTTCCTTGAGCTTACGAAGGAGGCTTCTAGTTTATGATGTTCAAAGTAATTAAAGCAGACTTGCTTAAAATGAAAAGAAAGTGGATCTGGTTTTTAGTTGTCCTGGGTCCCTTGGGAGTCGTCTTATTACAGGCAGCGAACTATGGACTTCGCTATGACTACTTGGTGAAACCAGGTGATGACCACTGGAAGGGGCTATTAGAAAATATACAACTTTTTATCCCAATCACCTTAGGGCTCGGTTTCACAATTATTGCCTCCATGACGGCTAATGTAGAGCATCAACAAAATGCCTGGAAGCAGCTCTTGGCACTACCTATTTCAAAAAAATCGGTATATACTGCAAAATTTATAGCAAATGGTGTCCTCCTTTTTATTTCCTGCTTTCTATTAGTTATTATGACTTGTGTTCTAGGGATTATCTTAAAATTTGGTATTAACATACCATACTTACAAATTATAAAAATGAGCTTTTTTCCTTTGCTTGCAGGGATTCCTATCCTTGGATTACAGGTATGGCTTTCTATTACATTTAGAAATCAAGCATTGCCATTAACGATTGGGATATTAGGTGCAATTTTCTCGATGTATGCCATTTTAGTACCTGATTGGGTGATCTGGAAATGGCCATTATTAATTGGCAAACACCATGATTCATTATGGTTTGTCAGTATGGGGCTTGGCGTTGGTCTTATTATCTTTTTAATTGGAATGCTAGATTTTATCAAACGGGATGTGAAATAGATGTTTTGGAATATTGTAAGATCTGAATGGCTTAAATTTAGAAAATCAAATATATGGTTATTATTATTTGTGAGTCCAGCACTTGCCTTTTTACTTGGAATATTGCAAGGCTATGAAGATTCACCAGTTCAATGGATTACTTTATATACAACGATGATTTCCATTCATGCCCTTCTTTTTATGCCATTACTGACAGGGATATTCTCTGCCTTTGTTTGTCGATATGAACACCAGGGGGGAGGATGGAAGCAATTACTCGCCTTACCTGTTTCTAGAGCACAAGTATTTTTAGGCAAAGGATTTTTGGTGATTCTTTTCTTAGCAATTACTCAGCTTCTATTTTTCATTAGTTTCTATTCAATTGGATTGATCAAGGGATTCTCAAGCAGTTTTCCTACTGAAATAGTATGGAGAGGGATTTTAGGAGGCTGGCTAGCGTGTTTACCATTAGCTGCTTTGCAGTTATGGATATCAAGTGCATGGGCGAGTTTTGCGGCGCCGCTTGCTTTAAATGTCATCCTTACCTTGCCGAATATACTTGTGGCGAACTCAGCAAAATATGGTCCGTGGTATCCATGGGCGCAGCCTTTTCTGATTATGATTCCAAAGGAAGGGGATATCGGTTCATTATATGTATCAACTGAAACCCTTTTATATGTTATATTAGGAAGCTTTATTATTTTTCTATTTTGTGGTTTTACTTATTTTCAAAAAAAAGCTGTTTAAAGAGGTTCATGTACATTGCTTCGTTCGTACCCATCATTTTATTTAGAAAAACGGTAGGAAAGGATTATTTGAAGACTTGAATATAGCTTAAAAAGTGACAGTTCTCACTGTGGGGACTGTTCTTTTCATGTTAAAGTAAGATTATAGAAATAGATACATACGCTTATAGGGGGGAGTTTGTTTTGCTTCATCACTTAGAAATATATGTTTCGAATTTAGAAGAATCGGCGAAATTTTGGGGATGGTTTTTAGAAAGGCTAGGATATGAACCATTTCAAAAATGGGAGTCTGGTATCAGTTGGAAGTGTGAGAACACTTATCTAGTTTTTGTACAGACACAGGAAAAATATCTGGAGATTCCTTACCATCGTTGCCGAGTAGGATTGAATCATTTAGCCTTTCATGCGCATTCAAAAGAACAAGTGGATGATATATCGAATGAATTATTGAAAAAGGGAATAAACATTCTTTATGCTGATCGACATCCTTATGCTGGAGGAGAACATCATTATGCTTTATATTTTGAAGACCCAGATAGGATTAAAGTCGAATTAGTCGCACCTTAAAGGAGCTGAATAATGGATACAATTATACTGGCGGGTGGAAAGTCAAGTCGAATGGGAGAAAATAAAGCCTTACTAACAATTGGTGAGATGAGAGTAATTGATCGATTAGTAGATGAATATTCTACTATTTCCCATCAGATTATTCTTATCACTAACCAACCTGAGGTATATGATGATTTACGAGTTACCATAAAAAGTGATGTGAAAGAATTTAGGGGACAAGGTCCTCTTGCAGGAATATATACTGGATTGAAGGAAGCGACAACAGCTACTTCTTTAATCATAGCATGTGATATGCCTTTTGCATCAAGTGCTATGGGAGGGTGGTTAGAAGCTGAACTTGTTCAGGGAGATTATGATGCGGTGATACCTTCTGAGGACGGTCAATTACATCCTTTGTTTGGAGCTTATAACAGACGAATTGTTCCAGTTGTTCGAAATTGTTTAGTAGAGAAAAAAAGACGGGTTACAGATTTATTAAGCCAATTACATATGAAAATCGTTGAAAAACAGGATGCACCAAAGGATTTACAAGATATATGGAATGATAGCTTTTGGAATATGAATACAAAAGAAGATTACAGGCTTGCGTTAGAGATTGATAGAAGGATTAGAGGTGACAAACATGAATTATGAAATTACCAAAGAACCGATCGTGTTAGAAGCTGTTGTTCAAAAAGTTGTTCAAAGAAATGCAGGAGCTATTACTACTTTTATTGGTACTGTAAGAGAATTAACTGAGGGAAAGCGAACGGTGTATTTAGAATATGAAGCTTATGAATCCATGGCTATTAAAAAGCTTGAGCAAATTGGTAACGAGATTAGTGAGCGTTGGCCTGGTACGAAAACAGCCATAACGCATCGGATTGGACGTTTGGAAATCACTGATATTGCAGTAGTAATTGCAACATCGACTCCCCATCGTGCTGAAAGCTATGAGGCAAATCGCTATGCTATTGAACGAATAAAGGAAATGGTGCCAATTTGGAAAAAGGAATATTGGGAAGATGGAGAAGAATGGATCGGTAATCAGTTAGGAACGAGGGAATATGAAACAGGGAAACCAAAGGAGGTTGATCTTAATGATTAAAGTGATGTTATTCGCACAGTTGCGAGAGCAGGTAGGAGAAGCAGAAATAAAAATTGACGCCTTTGAGGGTTCTGTTAAAGATTTATTAGACTATTTACTCGAGAAATATTCATTACTCAATATTGAAAATCTTATGATTGCAGTTAATGAGGAATTTAGCCCTACTGATACAGTTTTACAAAAAGGCGATGTTGTTGCACTCATTCCACCTGTAAGTGGAGGGTGAGAATGAAATGAGTGATCGATATTCAAGGCAAATTCTCTTTGCGCCAATTGGCATTGATGGTCAGCGACGCATAGAGAAAAAGCATGTTCTCATTATAGGTTTAGGTGCTTTAGGTTCTAGTATTTCTGAGATGCTAACTAGAGCAGGAGTAGGGAAATTAACTTTAATAGATCGAGACTATGTAGAAGAAAGTAATCTTCAACGTCAGCAATTATATACAGAAATGGATGCTAAGGAAAAAATGCCAAAAGTAGTTGCTGCTAAACATAGACTTTCTGAGATTAACCATGATGTCTACATTAATGCAATCGTTGGTGAAGCAGATATCCTTATATTAGAACAACTAGCTCCAAACGTTGATCTAATTATAGATGGAACTGATAATTTTGAAATTAGATTCATTTTGAATGATATTGCTCATAAATATAATGTTCCATGGATTTTTGGATCATGTGTTGGTAGCTTCGGTTCAACCTATACAATTATTCCGGGGAAAACTCCTTGTTTACATTGTCTGCTCCAAAAGATTCCAATGAGGGGGCAAACTTGTGATACGGTCGGAATTATTGCACCAACAGTACAAATGGTCACTTCATATCAGGTAGCAGAGGCGTTGAAAATTTTAAGCGAGAGTGAGAAGGCGCTTCGGAATACGTATATTACTTTTGATCTTTGGGAGAACCAGTATTTATCAATTAAAACAAGTGATGCGATAAGAAATATGGATTGTCCAACATGTGGGAAAGAGAGAACGTATCCATTTTTGGCATTTGAGGAGCAAACAAAATTTGCTGTTCTTTGTGGGAGAAATACGGTACAAATTCGTCCATCAACTATTTCACATCTATCTCTGGGAGAACTTGCATCCCAATGGAAACAAGCTGGATACGAGGTAAAACAAAATCCTTATTTAGTATCTATCCAAAAAGAAGAAATAAGGCTGGTTTTATTTAAGGATGGGCGTGCACTCATTCATGGGACAAACGATCCAGCAAAAGCAAGAAGGATTTATTATTCCTTAATGGGGTAGAAAGACAAAAAGAGGGTCTGACCCTCACAATCACTCTTTAGTGAGGGCCAGGCCTTTTAATGGACAATGCAATTAAATATAGGGATTCCCTATTAGGGGCTCCTTAGTTGTTTCCTTTGATGCGATGACAACTAATTTCCCCTGATCAAGCTGTTTTTCACAGTCGGCAGCTTGATGATCAGTTAATCCTAGGGCAGACATTTTTGATCTAAGCTCGTCCCCTCTCTTTTTAAAGACATTCCCCAAAGTATTTAAAACACCTTGTTCTTCCACTCCAACTTTACCGGTCTCAGTTGCTTCAGTAATATCTTTTGACCTTTCTTCCCCGTGAGCAAATATATAAATTTCACTTTTTAAATATCCTTCATTCTGTAATTCGCTAATAAGATTTGATGCTTCCAATCCATTTTCAACTATGTTTACTTTATACATGGAAAAATCTCCTCCTTTAGTTTTGAGGTCTCTATCACCTCGTCTACTATTTATATAACCGATTATTAAATGGATAAACATAATTTTTTTATGGCTGTTTTCATATATTTGTTGCTTTTACACCAAATATAGAATTTTGCAGTTCTACTAAAGATTGCAGCTCTTTTTCTAGTAAAACGAAAGGACTACCGATCTTCAGACGATATTTATTAGTTAAATTTCACTTTAATAGCAACAATGGTTTAGAAAAGAGTTTTTTTAAATGATTTTGAATTATGACAAATAACTACATGTTTCACGTGAAACATGTCGAATGAAGTTAAATGTGTAAGGGGAGGATTTAAACTAAGTGTGGTAAAATAACTCATAACTATTCATATATATTGGAGATGAAAGAATGAGTATATCAGTGACGTCTTTATTAAATAGAATGGAACAGGAAATCACTTTTGCAAAAAACGTAGATGATAAAGGAAAATTGAAGAATCATATTTATTCAATTAAGACGCTTTGTGAGATTATTTTAACTAATAATGATCAAGAGGATGCTGGAATGGGAGATGTGCAACGAAAGCACCAGCAAAATTTCTCTACGACTGTTCCCTCTATTACATTAACGGAAAATAAACCACTTAAAACAGATGATGGGGCAAATGGGGAGTCAATTTTTGATTTCTAGACGTACTTTTCATAAAATGAAAATGAATGGATAGGCAAGAATAAAGTACTTATAAAAAGAAGGAGTGAAAAGGTTGAAGGTATTTATTATTATTGGTGCAATTAATGCATTTCTATCAGTTGCTCTTGGCGCATTTGGAGCACATGGTCTGGCAGATAAATTAGATCCGAAATATCTAGACATTTGGAAAACAGGGGTAAACTATCAAATGTTCCATGCTTTGGGGATGATTGCGGTCGGCATCATTGCGGGTAATATACAGGGTTCCTCACTTATGTCTTGGTCTGGCTGGTTAATGTTAGTTGGTATTATTCTATTCTCTGGTAGCTTATATATATTAAGCCTAACCAAGATTGGTATATTAGGAGCAATTACCCCTATTGGGGGAGTAGCATTTTTAGTAGCTTGGGTTCTGTTAGTTATTGCCGCAGTAAAATACCTATAAAAATAAGGCTGTCTTCAAGGCATCTAACCCCACATGAAATAGTATTCAGTCGTGGGGTCAGCTTTAACTTGTAGACAGCCTTGTTTTATCTTGGGGAATACGTAGAAAGATTTGGAGCAGCCCCGAATGGGTACTCGTATTCAATTTCCTCACTAAATGTAATGTAATCTACATAAACCATTGGAATTAAGTTACGTTCCCCAGATTGTGGGTCACTTAAAATAACATGATCCCGTCCTGCAGCTTCAATAATTCCTTTAAATATCTTTGCATTCCACTCTCGGTTATTTTCAAAAGTGGCATGCAGAGTGACTAGCTTTCCTTTGTTTAGACGTAAAATATTTTCAATATACGATTGCTCAGGTGGTAGCATGCCTGGAACATTAGGTCCAGTTGCGTTTGAGCCTCCCCCTTGTTGAGGTGAAAATGGAATACCTGCTGGTGGTACTTGTTGCTGTGCAGTATACTGTGGAGGATATCCCCCATAATATCCCTGTGATCCAGAACCCTGTGGGGCTTGGTAACCATAAGGTGGATTATAATTTGACTTTGACAAAATTCTCCCTCCCTAACCAAAATTTCTCTATTTACTGATCAATCGTTACGTGTCACGTCGTCATGAATAATCATGATCGCCTAGACGAAGGTATGACGAATCAGTATGTCACCTCTCTTTGTTCATTTCATAACAGTTATGTGGTGAGTGTTATAAGATAAGCTTTTACAATTCATATGTATGTATGAGGAAGGGGAGATATGCTAGAAAAATCTATTTTACTCTCCAATTAATCTTAGTGAGATACAGAATTTGAATAAAAAAGGATGCTAACCGGTAAAGTGTGTTAGCATCCTTGCATTTAGATTTTGTTAGTTTACATGTAAAAATTGAGCGATTTTTTCCTCTTCTAAAAGATTTCCTACGAAGAAGGAGCCGAATTCACCATAACGTGCACTCACTTCATCAAATCTCATTTCATAGACAAGCTTCTTGAATTGAAGCATATCGTCAGAGAATAAAGTGACACCCCATTCATAATCATCTAAACCAACGGAACCAGTAATAATTTGTTTCACCTTGCCTGCATATTTACGTCCAATAAGGCCATGGCTTCTCATTAATTCACGACGGTCATCCATAGAAAGCATGTACCAGTTATCATTACCTTGTCTCCGCTTATCCATTGGATAGAAGCAAATATATTTAGATTTTGGAAGGATTGGATACAATCTTGATTTTACATATGGATTTTCATATGGATCTTCGTTAGAGTCTCCACCACCTACATAATTACTTAACTCTACAACTGACACATAAGAATATGTAGGAATCGTATACTCTGCGATTGTGAGTTTATTAAATTCATTTTCTAAGTCATTTAACTCTTCCATTGTTGGGCGAAGCATCCAAAGGATAAAATCAGCTTTTTGCCCAATGATTGTGTATAAAGCATGACTTCCTTCTTTCTTTTCTTGTGTTTCATTTAATTTATTTAGAAATTGGTGAAATTCTTGGATAGCTGCTTGTCTTTCATCACTTGAAAGTTCTTTCCAAGCCGTCCAATTCATCGCTCTTAAATCATGTAAGGAATACCAACCATCTAATGTTTGAGCTGCTTCACTCATCTAGATCACTCCTATTCTTAATTATCTCTATCATTACTATAGCATAGTTTTTCCAAATCACTCATTTTCAATCTTAATTGTTGAAAAACAGACAAGAACCGGAATACAATTTTACGATTTAATGAAATCTGTTCATTTATCACTTACGATTATGATAAATTTGGTTATGCTAAAAGAAATGATTTATTAAGGAGGATCAATTTTGAGCAATCTTTTTACTGAATTGAAACGTAAATTATCTGGAAAGAATCTATCGATTGTTTTTCCTGAAGGCTTAGATGAGAGAATTTTAGGTGCGGCTGGAAGACTTGCAGCGGAAAAGGTTATTAAGCCAATCGTACTGGGGGATGAAAAAGAAATTCTGAAGAAAGCAAATCAGCTAGGTATTGCTATAGACAATATCGATGTGTTGAACCCGAAAAAATATGAGCTTATGGACGAAATGGTTCATTCCTTTGTTACTAGAAGAAAAGGGAAGGTGACTGAGGATGAGGCACGAAAAATATTATTGGATGAAAACTATTTTGGAACAATGCTTGTTTATATGGAAAAAGCAAATGGACTAGTAAGTGGTGCGGCCCACTCGACAGCAGATACAGTAAGACCTGCTTTGCAAATTATTAAGACAAAGGAAGGAGTTCAAAAAACTTCTGGAGTATTCATTATGGTAAGGAATGAAGAGAAATATGTGTTTGCTGACTGTGCCATTAATATTGCTCCAGATAGTCAAGATTTAGCTGAAATAGCGATTGAAAGTGCGAAAACTGCTAAAATGTTTGATATAGAGCCAAAGGTTGCTATGTTAAGTTTTTCAACAAAAGGATCAGCAAAATCTCCTGAAACAGAAAGAGTAACCGAGGCTGTGGAAATTGCTAAACAACTTGCACCTAACCTTACTTTAGATGGGGAGTTTCAGTTTGATGCGGCATTTGTTCCATCAGTAGCAAAGAAAAAGGCACCAGATTCTGTTATACAAGGGGATGCAAATGTATTTGTCTTTCCAAGTTTAGAGGCAGGGAACATTGGCTATAAAATCGCACAGCGTTTAGGTGGATTTGAGGCAGTTGGACCGATTTTGCAAGGGCTAAATGCTCCTGTCAATGATTTATCTAGAGGCTGCAATGAGGAGGATGTTTATAATTTAGCACTAATTACAGCAGCCCAAGTTTTGTAAGAAGGAACCTTCTTATCTTATAAAACTAATAAGTGGTACGAAGGAGAAGCAAGATGGAGCAGGCACTAACATTATTAAAACAGGAAAAGTGGAGAATTATTGATCAATCAAGCTTAGGGGTGCAATTTGATGCACTACAATCCTTTGCAATGGATGATACTCTTTGTGCATCCGTTGGTTCAGGCTATTCAACAGCAACGGCGAGATCATGGGTCCATCATCAAACAATTGTATTAGGAATACAAGATACGAAGCTGCCTTTTCTAGAAGATGGATTGCATTATTTAGAACAGCAAGGGTATCGATATATTGTTCGTAACTCAGGAGGATTAGCAGTTGTTTTAGATGAAGGGGTATTAAATCTTTCGCTAATTTTTCCAGATACGGACAAGGGAATTGATATTAATAGAGGATACGATGCCATGTGGTCCCTAATTAAATTGATGTTTTCTGATTTTGAAGCGGTCATTGATGCAAGAGAAATCATTGGATCCTACTGTCCAGGAAGCTATGATTTAAGTATAGACGGAAAAAAATTTGCAGGTATTTCACAGAGGCGCATTAGAAAAGGGGTAGCTGTGCAAATTTATTTATGTGTGACTGGAAGTGGACAGGAGCGTGCTAGACATATTCAACAGTTTTATGAAAAGGCAAGAAAAGGAATCGAAACCAAATGGACTTATCCGGATATTTATCCAGAAGTCATGGCATCACTTGCAGAATTACTAGATGCTCAAATCACGGTACAGGATGTTATGCTTCGCTTTCTAAAAGCACTTAAGGGAATGTCTCAGCAAATATTTTCTGAGCCCTTAACAGGTGAAGAGTTAAGGTGGTATGAAGAATATTATCAGAGAATTGTAGAGAGAAATGAACGATTTGTTTAAATGGGATATTAAATTAAAAATTAGCAATTGACACACAATTTAATTGGTGGTAATCTAACAAAGTATTACCAAAATATTTGAAAGCAAGGGAGGTATTGTGATGATATACATTGATTTTAACCATACTGAATTAACTAACTTTATATATCACGCTACCTGTCCAACGCTTTGGATCTAATTTATTCTCTCTTTACTATTGATATGATTAAGCACAGGAGGCGTATTGTTTTTCTGTGCTTTTTTGTTGTCTTCGCTACAACTGTTTTTTTTAGTTGTAGTTTAATGGGCAGCTGCTAGTGCAGCTGCCCATTTTTTTATTTCGAATTGGGTGGTGGGAAAATGTTTCGAGTTTTGTGGAAGCTTCGTTGGTTTTTTAAGGAGCAGTGGAAGCGGTATGTTATTGCAGTGCTATTATTATTGATTGTTGGTATTTTAGAAGTAATTCCGCCGAAGCTAGTGGGTATGGCCATTGATGATATTCATGTTGGCAGTTTAACATGGGATGGCGTAATAAAATACTTACTCTATTTATTGCTTATTACGGTTGTTTGTTATGGTATTACGTATGTTTGGATGTATCAATTATTTGGCGGAGCATACCTCGTTGAGAGGAAACTTCGTTCACGTTTAATGGGGCATTTTTTTAAAATGTCACCTGCATTTTTTGAAAGAAATCGAACGGGTGATTTAATGGCTCGTGCAACCAATGATTTAAAAGCCGTCTCCGTAACTGCAGGCTTTGGTATCTTAACGTTAACAGATTCAACTATATATATGATTACAATATTGTTTACAATGAGTTTTCTCATTAGTTGGAAGCTTACTTTAGCCGCTATATTGCCATTACCGATTATGGCGGCTTTAATGACTATTTACGGAAAGAAAATCCATGAGCGGTTTATTGCAGCCCAAGATTCATTTGGTGATTTGAACGATAAAGTGCTTGAATCAGTTGCGGGAGTGAGAGTAATACGGGCATATGTTCAGGAAAGGGCGGATGAAGACCGTTTCCACCAAATGACTGAAGATGTTTTCGTAAAAAATATGAAGGTAGCAAAAATTGATTCTTTATTTGACCCGACAATAAAAGTTTTAACCGGGCTCAGCTATTTGATTGGTTTAGGCTATGGTGCATATCTCGTTTTCCATCAAACAATTACTTTAGGAGATTTAGTATCCTTTAATGTTTACCTAGGTATGCTGATTTGGCCAATGTTTGCCATTGGGGAATTAATGAACCTCATGCAGCGAGGAAGCGCATCATTGGATCGCGTAGAGGAAACGCTAAGTGCATCTGAGGATGTTAAAAATCCAGAGAAACCAGTACAGGTTAATCAACCGAATAGGCTACAATTTCACGAATATAATTTTCAATATCCTTCTTCCTCTGTGGAGAATTTAAAGAATATTCATGTAGATTTAAAAAGAGGAAAGACTTTAGGAATCGTGGGAAAAACGGGAAGCGGGAAAACAACCTTTGTTAAACAACTTCTCCGAGAATATGAAAAGGGTTCAGGTAGCTTTGCGCTTTCTGGAGTGGATATTAGTGATCAAACAAAGGAACAAGTACGCGATTGGATTGGCTATGTACCACAGGATCATGTTCTTTTTTCTCGTACAATTAGGGAAAATATTTTATTTGGTCATCCAGATGCTAAGGAATACGATATTCAGAAGGCAATTGATCTTGCATCTTTTAGAAAAGATCTAGAGCTTTTACCAGAGGGATTAGAAACCTTAGTAGGGGAAAAGGGAGTTGCTCTTTCCGGAGGGCAAAAGCAAAGAATCTCTATCGCCCGTGCATTAATTAAAAATCCAGAGATTTTAATTTTAGATGATTCCCTATCTGCCGTTGATGCTAAAACGGAAACTAGGATTATTGAAAATATTCAACGGGAACGAAAGGGGAAAACGACAATTATTACAACTCATCGTCTATCTGGAGTAGAACATGCAGATTGGATTCTAGTATTAGATGACGGGGCAATTTTACAGGAGGGAACACATGAGACATTAATTCGAGAGGAAGGTTGGTATTTAGAACAATTTCAACGTCAGCAGCTAGAAGCTTCAGATAGTCAGGAGGTGTTACGATGAAGGTTGGCAAAAAATTAGTTAAATATGCGATGGAATATAAAAAGTTTATACTTATTGCTTTACTTATGCTTACATTTTCAGTAGGTGCAGAGTTAACTGGTCCTTTTATTGCAAAGAAGATGATTGATAGCCATGTTTTAGGGATAGAATCCCCATGGTTTGAAACCGTCAAAGGAAAAGATGCGGTTTTGTATGAGGGTAAATACTATAAAAGATCTCAATATTTCCGTACGGATGAGCAGAAAGGAAAAGAGGTACGTATTATCCAAGTGGGAAAAGGCTTTTATTTTATTAATGGAGCCATTCAAATGGATGGAGAAAGATCCTATCATAAAGGAAAAATAACAATTAAACAGGGGGATTCTATTCAAACATTAACAGCTAAAAAAATATCTACTACACAGTTATTGGAATTTTATCAGCCTGAAATTCCACGTATTATTCGTCTGATTTTGTTCTACTTTGGACTTTTATTATGTGCTTCATTATTTCAATATGGTCAGCATTATTATTTACAAAAGGCAGCTAATCGGATCATTCAAAGGATGCGCACAGATATTTTTGCACATATTCAAAAATTGCCTATTCGTTATTTCGATAATTTACCCGCAGGAAAAGTAGTATCCCGCATAACAAATGATACAGAGGCGATTCGAGAATTGTATGTGACCGTTCTAGCTACTTTCTTTACAAGTACTATTTATATAACAGGGATATATATTGCATTATTTATATTAAATGTAAAGTTGGCAGCTATTTGTCTTCTATTACTACCATTACTTTATCTTTGGGTTATCGTTTATCGCAAATATGCTTCAAAATATAATCATGTGATTCGTTCCAAAGTCAGCGAAATTAATGCCACAATTAATGAATCTATTAATGGGATGAATATCATCCAAGCCTTTCGCCGTGAAGAAAAGATGAAAGAAGAATTTGAGGAGCTTAATCAAACACATTTTAACTATCAAAATAAACTTTTAAGCTTAAATGCTCTTACTTCTCATAATCTAGTTTCAGTGTTAAGGAATATTACATTTGTGGCTTTTATTTGGTATTTTGGCGGAGGCTCGATCGGTGTAGGCTCTTTTGTTACCCTTGGTGTTTTATATGCTTTTGTGGATTACATCAATCGTTTATTCCAACCAGTGACAGGTGTGGTTAATCAATTGGCCAACTTGGAGCAGGCCTTAGTAGCAGGAGAACGTGTTTTTGAATTACTTAATGAGAAAGGAACAGATGTGAGTGATGAGCGTATTCCAAGGTATAAGGGCGATGTGACCTTTGACCATGTGTATTTTGGCTATAAAGAGAATAATGATGTGTTGAAAAATATAACCTTTGAAGCAAAACATGGTGAAACAGTTGCATTAGTTGGGCACACAGGCTCTGGCAAAAGTTCGATAATGAATCTCTTGTTTAGATTTTATGATTCCACGAGAGGGAATATAAAAATAGATGGAGTTAGCATTAAAAATATATCGATACAAAGTTTGAGAGAGCATATGGCAATTGTACTTCAGGATCCATATTTATTCACAGGTACGATTGCTACCAATGTAAGTCTAAATGATCCGCGGATTACACGTGAGGTTGTAGAAAAGGCATTAAAGGATGTTGGAGCAGATAAAGTCTTGAAAAATCTAGAAAAAGGCATTGATGAACCAGTTATTGAAAAAGGTAGCACACTTTCATCAGGGCAACGACAACTCATTTCCTTTGCCAGAGCATTAGCTTTTGATCCTGCTATACTTATTTTAGATGAAGCCACATCGAATATTGATACCGAAACAGAAGCATTGATTCAAGAGGCAATGGATGTATTAAAAAAAGGGAGAACCACTTTCATCATTGCTCATCGATTATCGACTATACGTAGCGCTGATCAAATACTTGTTTTAGATAAAGGTGAAATTGTTGAAAAAGGCAATCATGAGGAATTAATGGAACGTAAAGGAAAGTACTATCAAATGTATCAATTACAGCAAATTAAGAAGGTAGGGTAATTCTTAATAGCAACAAGTACACCCCGTCACATGTTTTGAGAACGGGGTGTACCTTTTTTATATATGTTGGTCTTTCTTTATCCAGCTCCTGTCTCTTTGGTGAGATCGGGGAGCTTACCCATTTTTGATTCTCATAGCTGGCTAAACAAGGAGCATGTGCTTTATAATTACTCCGCCAGTTTCTCCAAATTTCCATTGCGATCCATTTTGAAGGTTGAATTCGATGGTTCATCTTCTTCAAATAGTACAAGCTTTCTAGCTCTATTCATTATTTTCATCATGGTTTCATAATCTTCCTGCATTGTAACAGAATTCTTTTCAAGCTCGTGGATTCGATTTTGCAAATCCTCGTTTTGATGTTTTAAATCTAAATTTTCTCGCTTTAATCTTGCATTCTCGCTTTTTAAAATGGTTGATTGAAACTGTGTGCTATTTAAGTATTGTAAATAGCTTATAACCTTCTGCAAATTTAATTCCTCGTTGATTTTATTCATGGATGTAGAAGTAGCTGTAATTGGCGTTTTGACTACATCTTTTTCTTCTGCAAATTCCTGATTAATAGTTTCCAAAGGTGTATCTCCAACTTCTTCTAAGGTTGGAGTAGGTGGCTGATAGAGTAGCTTTTTCTTTCCACCTTGGTCTTTTCCGAGTAAACGTTGTCTTTGTTTACGCTGCTTCTTTGCTAATTGTAATGCTTGCTCATAGTCGTGACGCACTACAGCATTCCAGCGAAAACCACAGGCTGCAGATGTTCTGTTTAGTCTGTCTCCTACCTCTTCAAAGGCATTTAATTGGGTACTGCCTTCACGGACATGCCGTAAAACTGTTTCTGCTAAAATTAAATCATTTTCTTCTGTCCAAGCATCTTGGCGATCTTTCATTCTTCTCAACTCCCATTTCATAATTAACTTTCCCCGTTAATCAAAGGATGGACAAAAGAAACAACTTTTATACCAATATTGTAAAAAATAAAAATTATAATAGTTTCGCAAATTTCCATAAGAAGAATTTACATACATTACTTTGAAACAGACGGTAAATAATCCTTACCTTTACCAATTTATTTCAGCTTGTCACTAGCCAAAAAGATGGAATGCCAATTTTTAGGGTATTTATTCCGAGCCACTTTCCTATTGAAGAATAACTCGGGTATAATAAAATTATGATAGTCTAGGAAGAGGGTTAGACATGGAATATTCTAAACAGAAGTTAACCGAAGAGAAGGTGTTTAAGGATCCTGTTCACCGTTATGTCCATGTACGGGATAAGGTAATATGGGATTTGATAGCTACAAAAGAATTTCAACGCCTGCGTCGAATACGCCAGCTTGGAACAACTTACTTTACTTTCCATGGAGCGGAACATAGTCGCTTTAATCATTCCCTAGGTGTATATGAAATTATTAGAAGAATTATTGACGATGTTTTTGACGGAAGACCTGAATGGGACCCAGAAGATCGCCTTCTTACCCTATGTGCAGCCCTTTTGCATGACTTAGGACATGGTCCATTCTCACACTCTTTTGAAAAGGTATTTCATCTGGATCATGAAGAGTTCACACAGGATATTATTGTTGGGGATACGGAAGTAAATGCCATTTTAAGTAAGGTGAATGCAGATTTTCCAACAAAGGTAGCTGAAGTAATTGCGAAAACATATGAAAATAAGTTGATTGTGAGTTTGATATCCAGTCAATTGGATGCAGATCGTATGGATTATTTACTTAGAGATGCTTACTTTACCGGAGTAAGTTATGGTAATTTTGATATGGAAAGATTGCTGCGCGTTATGAGACCGAAGGAAGACCAGGTGGTATTTAAATATAGTGGCATGCATGCAGTTGAGGATTATATCTTGAGCCGCTATCAAATGTATTGGCAGGTTTATTTTCACCCAGTTACAAGAAGTGCGGAGGTAATCCTAACGAAAATCCTCCACCGAGCAAAAGAGCTTCATGATGAATATTATTCATTCAAACATCATCCAATCCACTTTTATTCCCTTTTTGAGGATGAATTAACATTAGAAGACTATTTAAAATTGGATGAACATATTATATTATATTATTTTCAAATGTGGCAGGAAGAAGAAGACAAGATTCTAAGTGATTTATGTACGAGATTTGTGAATAGAAGCCTATTCAAATATGTTGACTTTGATCCGGCAAAACAGTTTAAAGTACATAGCCAATTAGAAACTCTTTTTAAACAAGTAGGAATTGATCCTAATTATTATTTAGTCGTTGACTCGTCCTCAGATCTACCATATGACTTCTATCGCCCAGGTGAAGAGGAAGAAAGATTACCTATTCATTTATTAAAAAAGAGCGGAGAAATCCGAGAATTATCGAGAGAATCTGATATTGTTGATGCTATTTCGGGAAAACGGAGAACGGATCATAAGTTATATTATCCAGCCGATCTCATTCAGGATGATACGACTAACAGTGAAATGAAGCAGAAGATTCGTTCTATATTGGAAAGTTTATGATGTAATATTTCTAGTTTGAGTAAAGCAGGAGATGAGTTTCATTGTTAAATGATCATGTTAGATTAATGGGGGCACTTGCTGCTTCAGGAGAAATCATTGGACGAAAAAAGCTGCAAAAAATGATTTATATCGCGAAAAAATTAGATTTTCCATTTCAAGAGAAATTCCAGTTTCACTTCTATGGGCCATATTCAGAAGAATTGACATTAAGAGTGGAAGAACTTTCGAATTTAGGTTTTATAGAAGAAACTAAGGAAAAAAAGGGCGGCTATTTTCAATACCGTTATTCCATCAGTGATAGTGGAAGAGAGTTTTTAAGTATGTATGAAACGAAGATGCCCTATTTGGATGAGTGCTTAGAAAATATGAATGACCAAAATGCTCGTTTCTTAGAATTGGTATCAACTGTACTCTATTTTGATAATCTTTCACGCACAGAGGTTATTGAAAAGATTCATAAAGTAAAGGCTAAACAAAATTATACTGAAGATGAAATTGACCAAGCATATCAATATATTGACTCACTAAAAAAAATCGCTAAGCCCCATCAATGAGGCGTAGCGATTTTTTATAAGTTAAACTGTTGTTACTATGTCCTGTGATCGAATTATTTTTCACTAAGTCGTTTTCCACCGACAGCATAATGATTTTTTGTCATTTCTTCAATAAAAACAACAATGTTTTCTTTAGGTGCTCCAGCAGTTTCACTTACAGCCTCGGTCACTTTTTCTACAAGTGCTTTTTTCTGCTCTTCAGTACGTCCTTCTAACATCTTTACTGTAATATATGGCATCTTTTCTATCTCCTTTATGTAGATATAATAATAATCACTATAATAAAAGTGTATGGTTTTATGCAGAAGGAAGCAAGGGAATAATGGTGATTGACGTCCTTTTTAAACTGGAAAAAAGAAATTCATCCGATGTTGTTGTATACTTATAAAAAGTGGTTTTTTTCGCTAGGATTTTAAATTGGTGAATATGGAAGTAAGAATGTTATTGCTAGAAATAAAGTTTAACAAGAACATAATAAAATATTTTAAAAAGGGGATAGGTTGTGGATCAGTTATCAAATTTTTTATCTGGAATATTAAGATATCCAATTGAACAACTTCCATTTGTGGTAATTACTTTATTAATCGCATTTACTGTTCATGAGTTTGCCCATGCATATACTGCTTATAAATTTGGAGACCCTACAGCAAAAGATCAAGGTCGTTTGACGCTAAATCCGATTCAACATCTCGATCCATTGGGTACAATTCTTATATTAATTGCTGGATTTGGTTGGGCACGTCCGGTACCAGTGAATCGCCGTCATTTTAAAAACCCAAGGGCAGCAGGAGTTTTAGTTTCACTCATGGGTCCTGTAAGCAATTTGCTAATGGCCTTTATCGGATATGGGATTTTTTATTTTATCATTTCTTCGGGTTCTTGGACGACGACTTCTAATTTCATCATAGATTTTTTAAATGTATTTATCCAACTAAATATGATGCTTTTTGTTTTTAATTTATTTCCGCTACCACCGCTTGATGGGTATCGAATTGTAGAAGATTTAGTAAGTCCGTCGATGAGGGCAAAGCTAACACAATATGAACAATATAGTATTTTAGTTTTTTTAATTATTTTAGTGACTCCATTAGATAGATATACAATTTATCCGATCATGCAGGCTGTTAGTACATTCTTTATTAGGTGCTTTCAATCGATATTTTCGATGTTTATGTAGGAGGTCTTACAATGGAACAAGGAAAAAAGAAGGTAGAATTTAATATTATTAAAAATGACCCTACTGATGGACATAGAGGGTTTGGAATTGGCTCATTAAGTCTAGAAAATGTTTCACCAGTATTTATTGATGTAGAAGAAGGGGAAGCATTTGTTGACATTGGTGCAATGCATGCAAGAAGCTCCGTAGAAAAGAGGGTAAAGTTTTTGCCCAATCGTGATGAGGTTCCAGAGGGAGCGAAGCCATATTGGTTGGTATGGGTGACGATTGATCGGAAGGTAGAGGGCCCCTATTATGCTGGGGTTACAGCGTGTGAAATGACTGTCAATAAGGAAGCACGTAGGGGCTACAAATCATTGCCAGAGCATGTCAATCGTTTGGATAAATCGCTAAAACGTCATATTATTGTCGAACATATGGATGAAAATTCGAAAAAAGTATTGGAGAAATTTTTAAAAGACCATAATGAGGAGATGTGGAATCTTTCAAGTGATGAGTTGAAGCAAGGCCTACATGTTGAGTAAAGAAGAGTAGGATCCAACGTGATGCCTTGTTAAGGCTCTTTTCTCAAACATGGTTTGCTATTTAAGAAGAGTTATAACTAATAAATATCAACAGTGATCGCTACACGTTTCATTTTATTGAGAAAAGAGCTGCAATCTCCATAAGAACCGCTAGAATCCTTTATTGGGAGTAAAAGCCGGTTGTGGGGCTTTTACAAAAGCAACTTTAATGATACGAAAACAGCCTTTGTTAAAGATAAATGTGAACAAAAAGTGACAGTTGTTTGAATTTATCCACAGTCACTTGCTGATTTTTAAGAAAATAAGTAAACTTAAATTGATGGTTTGCAATTACAAACTAGGACACGAAAAACTCGGGGACGCACACCCCGAGTTTTTCCATGTATCAGTATATTTTCCTTCATTTACACTTTCACTCTTCCTAAAATAGGCGGAAAAGTTTGTTAAACCATGGTTTATCCTCCTTTTTTGACTTTTTATGTTTATGTGGATGGGGGGAGTTGCCAATGTGTGTATCACAGTAATCGGTTGGCTCTGTGCCAGCAACAAAATATGTTAATCGTGAAACAGGGCAATCAGCTGTTGCTATTTTACCGCTTTCTGGGTCTATAGGAACAGAAACGACTCCCTTTGGTTTTTTAAAGGTTTTAATGGGTTGATGTTCGAGTGAACGTTCCATAAAGCGTATCCAAATATTTTTTGCATATAATTTATCAGCTGTTAATGTGATAGTCTTTCCTTCATCATATCCGGTCCATACTCCAGCTGTCAGTTGAGGTGTGAATCCGATCATCCAACTGTCGGAATTAGTTGAACCTGATTTTCCAGCATATAGCCTAGTCATTTGGTTAGCAATCGTTGCGCCGGTTACAGAGGAATAACCATTTAATTTTTTATCAAACATTCCTGTCATCATTTGGTCCAAAACAAAGGTTAATTTCGGATCTAGTACCTGCTCTTTTTTCGGTTCATATTGGTAGAGAATATTTCCTTGATAATCCTCCACTTTAGTAATAAAGACAGGCTCTACTTGATTTCCGCCGTTAGCTAATAGGCTATATGCATTGACCATATCAATGACACGTACGCCCGAAGTGCCAAGTGCAAGGGAAGGAACCTTGGCCATTTTTGAATGAATTCCAAATTGCTTTGCTGTATCAATTAAAGTTTGTTGCCCAAGAAAGAGATGAGTTTTTACAGCAAAGACATTATCTGAAAGTGCGAGTGCTTGTGCCATTGAAATATCACCATTTGCATATTTGCTATTAAAATTATGTGGGGTATATTCTGATCGGCCATCATCAAAACGAAAAGTGGTAGGTTCACTCTTCATCATTGTGGTTGGAGTAAATCCCTTTTCTAACGCTGCATAGTATAATAGCGGCTTTATCGTTGATCCTGGTTGGCGTAGTGCTTGAACAGCTCGATTATATTGACTCTTATTATAGTCTCTCCCACCAACAAGGGCGGAAACAAATCCTGTTTCAGGATCCATTGCAGCAAATCCAATTTGAATATTGGAATTCTCCGAAATGGTTTCCTCTACTACTTCTTCTGCAATTTTCTGTTGATTCGTATTTAATGTTGTATATACATGTAACCCTCCTAAATCAATGATGCGATCATCGATATTTAGCTTAGATTTTAGGAGACTTCTAACTGTATCTTGAAAATAGGGAGCGATTGTAGCAGTTTGATATGAATGTTCCCCTACAATGGCGAGTTTCTCCTTTTCAGCGAGATTTGCTTCTTTTTGTGTTATATATTTATTTTTAACCATTGCTTGAAGAATGATTTTTTGCCTTGTTTTTGCTCTATCAAAATTAGTAATGGGTGAATAGATACTTGGCCCCTTTGGAATTCCGGCTAAAATAGATGCTTCTCCAAGACTTAGGTCTTTTGCACTTTTTCCAAAATAAAATTGACTTGCGGCTTCAATCCCGTACGCTTGATTGCCATAATTAATAGTATTTAAATACCCTTCTAAGATCTGGTTTTTATCATAATTCATCTCAAGTCTTATTGTAAAAAATGCTTCTGAGAGCTTTCTTTTCCAAGTTTTATCTAATGTTAAAAAAAGATTTCTTGCATATTGCTGTGATATGGTGCTGGCTCCCTGTACCTTATCCATTGCTTTAATATCTGCGATAATTGCCCCACCAATGCGCTTTACATCAAACCCGTGGTGACCATAGAAATTTTGATCTTCAATCGATATGGTCGCATGAATTAGATCCGTAGAAATATCATCGATATTAACCCAATATCGTTTTTCACCATTATTACTCTCTCCAATAATCTTTCCATCGCTGGAATAGTATAATGATGATTGTGGTACAGATAGAGGCGGTGGACCTAAAATTTTTGCGTAAATGAGTATTCCAGCAATAAAAATAATGAATATAGTAAGAACGATTAAAAAGGCTAATAAGGATAGCCTAAAATATCGCTTCGTTTTTTTTATTTTGGGACTTGGCATTGTTTCTATGATGATCACCTCATTTATCTTATATGCGTGGGTGGCAGTGCTAGATTTATTTTGCAAATAAAACATAGGTCTTATGTTTATAAAATGTATATTCTATCAGTATGAAAAAACAGAGCCTTTTTTAAACATAAGGTGACAAATTTCTTAGAAAACAAGTAAAAATTTTTCTTGCAATTTGACTAGAATTCTTTATACTTTTTCTCATGTTTGTATTTAATGTCTTAGGGAAAAATGGATGTAGAAGCATCTATAGGAAGACAAAAACTATGAAACGGAAAGGAAGTTTACGATGGGTGGTTTATGGTTTACAGAGAAACAAACAGAGCATTTTGGAATTACAATGGAGATAAAACAAACTTTACATACAGAACAAACCGAGTTTCAAAAATTAGACATGGTTGAAACTGAGGAATGGGGCAATATGTTACTCTTGGATGATATGGTCATGACTACTCAAAAGGACGAGTTTGTCTATCATGAGATGGTAGCCCATGTCCCTTTATTTACACACCCAAATCCAGAAAATGTTCTTGTTGTTGGTGGTGGTGATGGCGGAGTTATTCGTGAAATTTTAAAACATCCAAGTGTGAAGAAGGCAACTCTTGTGGATATCGATGGAAAGGTAATTGAGTATTCTAAAAAGTTTCTACCAGAAATTGCTGGTGAATTAGAAAATCCACGTGTAGATGTACAGGTTGACGATGGTTTTATGCATATTGCAAATAGTGAAAATGAGTATGATGTCATTATGGTAGATTCAACTGAACCTGTAGGTCCAGCGGTTAACCTATTTACAAAAGGCTTCTATGCTGGAATTTCTAAAGCATTAAAAGAAGATGGACTTTTCGTTGCTCAAACGGACAATCCTTGGTTCAAAGCTGATCTCATTCGTGAGGTACAAAAAGATGTAAAGGAAATTTTCCCGATTACTAGACTTTATATTGCTAATGTACCGACGTATCCAAGTGGAATGTGGACATTTACTGTAGGTTCTAAAAAATATGATCCACTTGAAGTAAGTGAAGACCGTTTTCATGATATTAACACGAAATATTATACGAAAGAGCTTCATAAAGCGGCATTCGTATTGCCTAAATTCGTAAAGGATTTAACAGAATAATTATTTTAAACAGTAGATATCAGAGGATATCCTTTTATAGAAGGGGGATCACCAAATGAGATTTGATGAAGCCTACTCAGGAAATGTATTCATTAAAAGTCATCCTCATTATGAGGATAGTCAAGCGGTCATTTATGGAATGCCGATGGATTGGACGGTAAGCTATCGACCAGGCTCACGCTTCGGTCCTGGAAGGATTAGAGAGGTATCTATAGGATTAGAAGAATATAGTCCATATTTGGATCGTGAATTAGAAGAGGTAAAATACTTTGATGCAGGAGATATTCCATTACCCTTCGGGAATCCACAACGCAGTATTGAATTAATTGAGGAATATATTGATGGCCTATTAAAGGATAATAAATTTCCACTTGGAATGGGTGGAGAACACCTAGTTTCATGGCCTGTTATTAAGGCAATGTATAAAAAATACCCTGATCTAGCGATTATCCATATGGATGCTCATACGGATTTACGCTCGGAATATGAAGGGGAACCATTGTCACATTCTACACCTATTCGTAAAGCTGCAGAATTAATAGGTCCTGGAAATGTTTATTCATTTGGTATTCGTTCAGGAATGAAAGAAGAATTCGAATGGGCAAAAGAAAATGGAATGCATATTTCAAAATTTGAAGTACTTGAACCATTAAGAAAGGTTCTACCTTTATTAGCAGGACGTCCGGTTTATGTAACTATTGATATTGATGTTCTTGATCCTGCACATGCACCAGGGACTGGTACGGTTGATTGCGGTGGTATTACTTCTAAAGAACTATTAGCCTCCATACATGAAATCGCTCGTTCGAAAGTAAAGGTAGTAGGTGGTGATTTAGTAGAAGTAGCTCCAATCTATGATCCATCTGAACAAACGGCCAACACAGCAAGCAAATTAATTCGCGAAATGATCCTTGGATGGGTTAAATAAATATAGTAACAATATAGAGTATTTTATACATTGGTAAGAAAGACTGGATAGAAAGGATTATTTCCTTTCTTATTCAGTCTTTTTCTTTGTCCATAGCTTCAAGTTCTAATGGTGTTACCTTATGCTATAATGTTCTGGTGATCATAAATATTTTAAAGCAATTTTTGTGAACGTTTGATTGGAGTGTCATTCATGGCAATCGTATTAACTATGTTACTTTTAGGAGCAATTCTCGGCTTTGTAGGTGCAGGTGGGTCGGGATTTATTATTGCTATTCTTACACTTGTATTCAAAATTCCAATTCATACTGCATTGGCCACTTCCTTAACCGCAATGGCTTTTACAAGTTTATCTGGTGCTTTTAGTCATTATCGAGAAGGAAATATTTCTATTAAGGCAGGACTGTTAGTAGGCGGCTTTGGAGCAATTGGAGCTTTAATTGGATCGAAAATTGCAGCCTTTATTCCTACTAATGAGATGCATTATTTAACAGGTGGAATGTTATTTCTTTCTGCAATTTTATTAATTCTTCGATTATTACTGTTGAAAAATAAAGATGGAGAAGACAAAAAATGGTCCATCAATTCGGCTCAAATCATGAAAGCAGCGTGCTTAGGTATGATTACGGGTATACTATCGGGTACGTTTGGTATTGGCTCAACGCCATTTATTCAATTAGGGCTGCTAACTTTTCTTGGACTTACTCTTCGTCAATCCATCGGTACCACAATGCTTGTAATTGTTCCTATCGCAGTTGGGGGAGGAGTCGGGTTTTCAACAGAAGGATTTTTAGATGTCACTTTATTAATTCAAGTTTTAATAGGCACGATGCTGGGAGCATATATTGGGGCTAAATTTACGAACCTTGTACCGAAGGTGGTCTTAAAAGCTGCTATGATCTTAACACCAATTACAAGTGGATTGATTCTTATGTTTTAAGGAAACACCAGTTTAATTTTTATTCCAATAAGGTTATAATGAGAAAATTAAAGATACATAAAAATTAAAGGATGTGGATCATTTGGCAGAGGAAGTCGGTCATCAAATGCCTGTCAAAATTCACTTAAAGACAACAATCACACAAGATCGGGAAAACGAGAAGTATGAGTTAATGCTTTTAGGTGAGTATTACCAAAAGGGCGATGCAGCTTTTTTGAAATATAATGAAGAACTAGAAGAGGGAACTGTACATACGATTGTAAAAATGTCGGAGGAAAGTGCAGTTATTTTACGTAGTGGGGCACTTAAGATGCGATTAGGTTTTCATAAGGATGTAGAAAAAAATGGGTCATATGAGAGCCCATACGGCACATTCTTGCTATCTACGAAGACGAAAAAAATTGAACATAAAAATATAGGCAATAATGAAGGTCAATTTTTATTAACATATGATCTGATGATGCAAGGAGCTTCTTCAGGTAAGTATGAAATGTTAATCACATATAAGGAGGCATAAAAATTCATGAATATAGTCGAACAAATTCAAATGAATGTCAAAAATGAAATAAAAAATGCAATAATCAAAGCTGGCCTTGCAACAGAAGAACAAATTCCTGATATCATTCTTGAAACACCAAAGGATAAGGCTCATGGAGATTATGCAGCAAATATAGCGATGCAGCTTGCACGTGTTGCAAAAAAAGCACCTCGTATGATAGCAGAAGAGATTGTTTCTCATTTTGACCCTTCTAAAGCTTCAATAGAGAAAATTGAAATTGCTGGTCCTGGATTCATTAATTTTTATATGAATAATAGCTATTTAACTGACTTAATTCCAACTGTGCTCTCTGCAGGTGATAAATACGGTCAATCTGATGCAGGAAAAGGCCAGAAAATACAAGTAGAATTTGTTTCTGCTAATCCAACGGGTGATCTTCACTTAGGACATGCACGTGGTGCCGCTGTAGGGGATTCTTTGTGTAATATACTTGAATCGGCAGGGTATGAAGTGAGCCGTGAATATTATATTAATGATGCAGGAAATCAAATTAATAATTTGGCATTATCAGTAGAGGCACGCTATTATCAAGCACTTGGACAAGAGAAAGAAATGCCTGCAGATGGCTATCACGGAAAAGATATCGTAGAAGTTGGTAAACAGCTTGCTAATGAATATGGTGAAAAGCTCCTTGAAAAAAGTGATGAAGAACGTTTTGAGTTCTTTCGCCAATATGGTTTAGAGTATGAAATGGAAAAATTGAAAACCGATTTAGAAAATTTCCGAGTTCCATTTGATGTCTGGTATTCTGAAACATCATTGTATAAAAACAATAAAATTGATGAAATGTTAAAGACCTTACGTGAACGTGGACATGTGTATGAATTGGACGGTGCCACATGGTTCCGCTCTACTGCTTTTGGTGATGATAAGGATCGCGTATTGATCAAAAATGATGGTTCGTATACGTATTTAACACCAGATATTGCTTATCACAATGATAAATTTGAACGTGGTTTTGAAAAGTTAATTAATGTCTGGGGTGCTGATCATCATGGTTATATACCGCGTATGAAGGCGGCTATGGAGGCATTAGGCTATAATCCCGAAAATCTAGAAGTAGAAATCATTCAGCTTGTTCATTTATTTAAAGACGGGGAAAAAATGAAAATGAGCAAACGGACAGGAAAAGCTGTAACAATGCGTGACTTAATTGAGGAAGTAGGACTTGATGCCACTCGTTACTTTTTTGCAATGAGAAGTGCAGATACTCATCTTGACTTCGATTTAGATTTGGCTGTTTCGCAATCAAATGAAAACCCTGTTTATTATGCACAATACGCACATGCTCGAATTTGCAGTATCCTCCGCCAAGCAGAAGAACAAGGATTAACTGTAGATGAAACCGCTAATCTTAGTCTTATCAATGCAGAAAAAGAGATTGAAGTATTGAAGAAAATAGGTGATTTCCCTGCAATAATAGCTGAGGCAGCTGAAAAACGAATTCCGCATCGTATTACTAACTATATCTATGATTTAGCATCAACATTCCATAGTTTTTATAATGCTGAAAAAGTATTAGATAAGGAAAATGCTGAACTAACAAAAGCACGTCTAGCCTTAATAAAGGCCGTTCAAATTACCTTGAAAAATGCACTAGCTTTAATTGGTGTTTCTGCACCTGAAAAAATGTAAAACAAAGGGTTGTCTGATATTCAGACAACCCTTTAAATTTTAGAAATGAGCTGTTTTTGTCTAGTTTGTTGCTTGTGTAAAAGCCTAACCACGGCTTTATCATCCAATAAAGGATTCAGCGATTCTTATGGAGATTGCAGCTAACTCTATTCTCAGTGAAATGACAGATGTAGAAGTTTTTTACCAAATAATTACTCGTTAATACTCTACTTTAAAAGCAACAATCTTTGAGAAAAGAGCTTTTTTTAAAGTATATCAGCGATTATTCTTGCGCCGACTTCCTTTGCCTTTGTTAGTAGAGAAGTACGAGCCAGCTCCTCTTTATAAAGCTTATGCGAGTCTAGTATATCCTTTTCTACCACTTTAATCATACGTTCAATAAAATCCTGATCATAAATATAACAATTTAATTCATGATTTAGAAATAAACTCCTTCGATCAAAATTTGCTGTTCCAATTTGGCAAACAGTGGTATCGATAATGATAACCTTAGCATGGTAAAAGCCATTTAAATATTGGTAGACATGTGCTCCCTGAGCTAACAATGTACGAAAATATCGAAAGGATGCTTCTTTTACTAATAAATGATCCGACTTTTTAGGAACAATAATTTTGATAGTAATGCCTCTATTTAACGCAGCAATGAGTCTTTTCATAACTTTAGCTGAAGGGATAAAATAAGGTGTACCAATATAAATGATATCTTGAGCTGAATCTATTAGTTTACATACTTGCTCCTCTAAGCGTATTCCTTCGGTCGGAAAGAGGCAATGCTTCATTGTTCCATTTGTATTTTTGGGTGGGAGCTTTTCAGAGGATTCCCCAGTTGCCCTGTACCAATTAACAAAAAACTCTTCATGTAAATCCTGTAAACTTTCTCCTTTAATACGTAGGTGATAATCTCGCCATGGTGATAAGACTGGGTCATTATCAATATATTCCTTACCAACATTATATCCACCTAAATAACCGATTTCTCCATCGATAATGGCACATTTTCGGTGATTTCTTTGCTGCAAAGTGAAAAAAAAGAAGGGTAAACGCGGACGGTGACAAAAGGAAACTTCTACACCAGCTTGTTTAATTCGATAAATTAAGTCTTTCGATGTATTATGGCTACCTAACCAGTCAAGAAGCAAACGGACCTTAACCCCTTGGAGAGCTTTTTTTTCAAGAAGTTTTAAAAACTCCTTGCTTATTTGATCATTTTTTACAATATAAAAAAGAATATTGATACTCTTTTTTGCTTGATTTATATCTGAAAAAAATGATGAAAATAAATCCTTTCCACAATTGATAAGATGAATATCTCCTTGACGTATGGGATAGCTTCTTTTTCGGCAATGAAGTTGGTAATTTCTTTTACCCAAGAAATAATCTGCTGCACATAAAGCAATGATTATGAAAAGTACACTCAATGATATCCAAAGCCATGTCAGCATAGATTCCCTCTCCTATTTGAAAGAATGACGTTACAGTAGTATCTCCATAAATTAAGTAAACATGTAGGGGAAAACTTTTTAAAGAAAAACATTGACTGAATGCTCATTCATTATATAATGGTAAGTAAGCAACATTCAGAAAATTAGGGGTTTTTTAGACAAAGGGATCAATGGAGAGGAGTGTATATGATGTCGTGGTTACTATGGGTTAATTGGATAGCCTTTCTTTTTGTAACCGTTTACGGAGTATCGTTATTCGTATACGTGGTTAAAACAAGGATTAAATATATCAAACTTGGCAAAAAAGTAGAGTTTGACCATCGTGTAAAAGAAAGATTAAACAAAATTTGGGTGAACGTATTTGGGCAAAAAAAATTATTAAAGGATAAAAAGAGTGGGGCTATTCATGTCATGTTCTTCTATGGCTTTATTCTTGTTCAATTTGGTGCAATTGATTTTATTTGGAAAGGGCTTGCTCCTGAATCACATTTACCATTAGGACCACTCTATCCTGCATTTACATTTTTCCAGGAGATTGTCACCTTAGTCATTTTAGTCGCAGTTGTTTGGGCATTTTATCGACGTTATATTGAAAAATTGGTACGTTTAAAAAGAGGATTTAAAGCTGGTCTGGTCCTTTTATTTATCGGCGGACTCATGATATCAGTACTGATTGGGAATGGAATGGGGATTATCTGGCATGGTGAGGAAGCAGCATGGACAGAGCCTGTTGCATCACTTATTTCATTGGCATTTGGTTGGATTGGTGAAACAGCCTCGATTGTTGTTTTTTATATTGCTTGGTGGATTCATCTCATCTTCTTATTATCATTCTTAGTCTATGTTCCACAAGGAAAGCATGCTCATTTAATTGCTGGTCCTGCAAATGTTTATTTAAATCGTCTTGATGGAGTAGGGAAATTAAATACAATTGATTTTGAGGATGAATCACAAGAGTCCTTCGGTGTGGGAAAAATTGAGGATTTTAGTCAATTACAACTAGTTGATTTATATGCTTGTGTTGAATGTGGACGTTGTACCAATATGTGCCCTGCAACAGGTACTGGGAAAATGCTATCACCAATGGATTTAATTATTAAATTGAGAGATCATTTAACCAACTATGGAGCAGCAGTAACTTCGAAGCAACCATGGGTGCCGAAATTTGCCTTTTCAAATACAACAGGAAATCAATTAGCACTTGCTAGTGCAGGAAAAGGAGTAGAAGAGGCAGCGGCATCGCTGGCATACAATCCAAGCCTAATCGGAGATGTTATCACTGAGGAGGAAATATGGGCTTGTACAACCTGCCGTAATTGTGAAGATCAATGTCCAGTAATGAATGAGCATGTAGATAAAATTATTGACTTGCGTCGTTATTTAGTATTAACAGAAGGTAAGATGGATGCAGATGCGCAACGAGCGATGCAGAATATTGAAAGGCAAGGAAATCCTTGGGGGTTAAACCGTAAAGAACGTGAAAACTGGCGTGACGCACGTGAAGACGTACATGTACCTACGGTTAAAGAGATGAAAAAATCAGGTGAAGAGTTTGAATACTTATTCTGGGTTGGATCAATGGGATCATTTGATAATCGCAGTCAGAAAATTGCCTTATCCTTTGCAAGACTTCTAAATGAGGCAGGCGTAAAATTTGCGATTTTAGGTAATAAAGAAAAGAACTCTGGTGATACCCCACGTCGATTAGGGAATGAATTTTTATTCCAGGAGCTTGCTGGTCAAAATATTGCAGAGTTTGAAAAGAATGAAGTGAAGAAGATTGTAACAATAGATCCGCATGCTTATAACATTTTTAAGAAGGAATATCCTGATTTTGGTTTAGAGGCAGAGGTTTTCCATCATACAGAACTCCTATATGAGTTAGTAAAGGAAGGGCGTTTAAAACCGAAATTTGATGTTAGAGAAAAAATAACATTCCATGATTCATGTTATTTAGGTAGATATAATGATGTATATGATCCGCCAAGGGAAATTTTAAAAGCTATACCTGGTGTTCAACTTATTGAAATGGACAGAAATCGGGAAAAAGGGATGTGCTGTGGTGCTGGTGGCGGGCTCATGTGGATGGAAGAAGATACTGGCCACCGCATAAATGTATCACGAACTGAGCAGGCATTAGCCGTTAACCCATCTGTTATCAGTTCAGGATGTCCGTATTGCTTAACAATGCTATCTGACGGTACAAAGGCTAAGGAAGTCGAAGAGACCGTCAAAACGTATGATGTAGCAGAGTTATTAGAAAAAGCAGTATGTGGTGAACCAGAGCAAACAATAGCATCATAAAAGAAATGAATTAATTCAGTAAATAGCAGAGATTGAACATAAATATAATTTAGAATTTTTTATAAAATGTTTCAATTTCTGCTATTTTTAGTTTAAAATAAACTTAAAATTAAAAAGATTGAGTGTACTAGGGGACGGACGATTGTCCCTATTTATGAAGTTAGTCATCGAGCGAGCGTTCAGTCAATATTCTGTAAGCGGTTTCTATTAGTTGGAGATCTTCGATTTTACTAAAGGAGAGGATAGAGATGACAAAAACAGTCATTGTTAGTGGGGCAAGAACACCGTTTGGGAAATTTGGAGGAGTGTTGAGCACTTTTTCAGCATCAGAGTTAGGTGGAATGGTGATTAAAGAGGCTTTGACCCGTGCAAATATTGAACCCAAGACAGTTGGGGAAGTGATTCTTGGCTCTGTACTGCAAGGTGGTCAAGGTCAATTGCCTTCAAGGCAGGCTGCTCGAAATGCTGGTATTCCTTGGGAAACGAAAACTGAAACAATCAATAAAGTTTGTGCTTCTGGAATGAGAAGTGTAACACTAGCAGATCAACTGATTCGTTTAGGTGAAGAAGAAATTATTGTCGCTGGTGGAATGGAATCAATGTCAAATTCTCCTTATTTTCTACCTAAGGCTCGTTGGGGTTTAAAAATGGGTGATACTGCTTTGAAAGATATGATGACACATGATGGTCTAACCTGTTCATTCACAGGGGTACACATGGGAACCTATGGAAATAATACTGCAGAAGAATTTGAGATTACTAGAGAAGAACAAGATCACTGGGCATTACGGAGCCATAGAAGGGCCATTCAAGCAATGGAGGATGGAAAATTTGCTGAAGAAATTGTACCAGTATTAGTACCCCAGAGGAAAGGAGATCCAATTACTGTTACGAAGGATGAGGCACCAAGAGGTGATACAACATTCGAAAAGCTTTCTGCACTGCCGTCAGTTTTTGATAAGGATGGAACAATTACAGCAGGAAATGCTCCAGGTGTTAATGATGGTGCTTGTGCCATGGTCTTGATGAGTGAGGAAAAGGCGAAATCATCAGGAGTTGAACCATTGGCATATATACTTGGGCATACAGCTATTGCGGTTGAAGCAAAAGACTTCCCGCAAACTCCTGGACTTGTCATTAATGAATTATTAAAGAAAACAGGGCGTGCTTTAGATGAAATAGATTTGTTTGAAATCAATGAAGCTTTTGCAGCTGTATCCCTTGCTAGCAGTAAGATCGCAGGATTAGATCCAGAGAAGGTTAATGTAAATGGTGGAGCGATTGCACTTGGCCATCCTATTGGAGCGAGTGGGGCTCGAATTATTTTGACCTTAATTTATGAATTGAAGCGACGTGGTGGAGGCATTGGGATTGCAGCAATATGTTCGGGTGGTGGTCAAGGGGATGCCATCATGGTTGAAGTGAGAGGAAATTAGGTGGATTTCGTGCGAAACTTAGTAAATTTCGTACGAATCACCTATGAATTTACGCAAATCAAGCTAAGTTTCGTGCGAAATGACTCATTTATCACTGGTTCATTATACAAGGGGGTTTTCAAAAATGGAAATTAAGTCAGTAATGATAATTGGCGCTGGGCAAATGGGATCAGGAATTGCTCAAGTTTGTGCTCAAGCAGGATATACTGTGTATTTAAATGATTTAAAAGAGGAATTTATTGAAAAAGGAATGGCAGTCATTTCAAAAAATTTAACGAGGCAAGTGGATAAAGGACGAATCACAGAAGAAGAAAAGAATGATATCCTCTCGAAATTTATTCACTCAACAACACTACAGGATTCGCAAAATGTAGATATTGTTATTGAAGCTGCTGTAGAAAATATGGAGATAAAAAGTAAAATTTTTAAAGAATTAGACATTTATGCTCCTGCACACGCAATTTTAGCCTCTAATACTTCTTCATTGCCGATTACAGAGATTGCAGCTGCAACCAATCGACCAGAGAAAGTGATTGGAATGCATTTTATGAATCCGGTGCCTGTAATGAAACTTGTTGAGATCATTCGTGGATTGGCAACTGCTGATGAAGTTTATCAGGCAGTAGAGGACATGACGAAGACTTTGAAAAAGGTTCCTGTAGAAGTGAATGATTTTCCAGGTTTCGTTTCGAACCGCGTATTAATGCCAATGATTAATGAAGCCATTTTTACTTTGTATGAAGGAGTGGCAACAAAGGAAGCAATTGATGAGGTGATGAAACTCGGGATGAATCACCCGATGGGACCGCTAACTTTGGCTGACTTTATTGGTTTAGATACGTGCTTGTATATTATGGAAACTTTACATGAAGGTTTTGGGGATGATAAATACCGCCCATGCCCATTACTAAGAAAATATGTAAAGGCAGGATGGCTTGGCAAGAAATCCGGTAGGGGATTTTACACCTACGAATAGTTTAAGGGGAGACTATGATGAATCTACTATTCAGCGAAGAGCATGAAATGATGCGTAAAATGGTTCGCGACTTTGCAGAAACGGAAATTACTCCGTATATAGACAAAATGGAGGCGGGGATGTTTCCTAAGGAAGTACTTAAAAAAATGGCAGAAATAGGATTAATGGGCATAACCATTCCCGAGAAATATGGTGGGGCAGGGATGGATTTCACATCGTATATTATTGCCATTCACGAGCTATCAAGAGTGAGTGCAACGATTGGTGTTATTTTATCTGTTCACAGTTCAGTAGGAACCAATCCTATTCTGTATTTTGGAACTGAGGAACAAAAACAAAAATATATTCCGAAGCTGGCATCGGGTGAATACTTAGGTGCATTTTGTTTGACTGAGCCGAGTGCTGGTTCCGATGCAGCAAATCAAAAAACCAAGGCGACTAGAAAGAATGATCATTATATCATAAATGGGTCAAAGGTGTTTATTACCAATGGTGGTGAAGCAGATACATATATTATATTTGCTGTGACAAACCCAGAGGCTGGAAAAGAAGGTATTTCTGCTTTTATTGTTGAAAAGGATACGCCAGGATTAATCATAGGAAAAGATGAACATAAGATGGGGCTACGTGGATCTCGGACAGTTCAACTAACGTTTGAAGATATGAAGGTACCTACTGAAAACCTTTTAGGTAATGAAGGGCAAGGATTCAAAATTGCTATGGCAAATCTGGATGTTGGCAGGATAGGTATAGCCGCTCAAAGCTTAGGGATAGCCGAAGCTGCATTAGAAAAATCAGTGGAATACTCGAAACAACGGGTACAATTTGGAAAACCAATCGCTGCTCAGCAAGGTGTTGGTTTTAAACTTGCAGATATAGCAACTCAAGTTGAGGCTGCAAAGCTATTAGTTTATCGTTCTGCCAATTTACAAACAGAGGGGTTTCCTTGTAAGTCAGAAGCATCGATGGCTAAACTTTTTTCCTCACGCACTGCAGTTGAAACGACAACTGAAGCCATTCAAATATTTGGAGGATACGGATACACAGAAGATTATCCTGTAGAAAGATATTTTCGAGATGCAAAAATAACGGAAATCTATGAAGGTACTAGTGAAATACAGAAATTAGTGATTAGTAAGCAGCTATAAATTAAACAATTATTGGGGGAAATGAGCATGAATTTCAAACTATCGGAAGAGCATGAAATGATTCGTAAAATGGTTCGGGACTTTGCTGAAAATGAGGTGGCTCCAACAGCTGCAGAGCGTGATGAAGAAGAACGTTTTGATCGTGAAATCTTTGATAAGATGGCTGAATTAGGGCTTACAGGGATTCCTTGGCCGGAGGAATATGGCGGAATTGGTAGTGATTATTTGGCTTATTGCATAGCGGTGGAAGAATTATCAAGAGTATGTGCTTCGACAGGTGTCACTTTATCTGCTCATACGTCGCTTGCTGGATGGCCCATATATAAATTTGGATCAGAGGAGCAAAAACAAAAATACTTACGACCGATGGCACAAGGGGAAAAGATTGGTGGTTATGGCTTAACAGAGCCAGGTTCTGGATCTGATGCTGGAGGAATGCAAACCACTGCTCGATTAGAAGGGGATCATTACGTTTTAAACGGATCAAAGATATTTATTACAAATGGTGGTATAGCTGATATTTATGTAGTGTTTGCTTTAACTGATCCAGCAAGCAAACAAAAAGGAACTAGTGCTTTTATTATTGAAAAGGATTTTCCAGGTTTCTCTGTGGGGAAAAAGGAGAAAAAGCTTGGGATTCGTTCCTCACCAACTACAGAAATTATTTTTGAAGAATGTAAAGTCCCTAAAGAAAATTTACTAGGTGAAGAGGGGCAAGGATTTAAAATTGCAATGATGACACTCGATGGTGGAAGAAATGGGATAGCCGCTCAAGCCGTTGGCATTGCGCAAGGTGCTCTTGATGCATCTGTAGCCTATGCAAGAGAGCGTCAGCAGTTTGGAAAACCTATTGTGGCAAATCAGGGGATTGCATTTAAATTAGCAGATATGGCGACAAGCATCGAAGCTTCTCGACTATTGACATACCAAGCTGCATGGTTAGAATCAAATGGCCTTCCATATGGAAAAGAATCGGCGATGTCTAAGCTCTTAGCAGGTGATACAGCAATGAAGGTTACGACAGAAGCTGTGCAAATCTTTGGAGGGTATGGTTACACCAAGGATTACCCTGTCGAAAGATATATGCGCGATGCTAAAATCACTCAAATCTATGAAGGTACACAAGAAATTCAACGTCTAGTCATCTCTAGAATGCTCACTAAATAAGATAGCCATTGTTAAAGGGGATAGCATGAATGGCTTAAAGGGTTTGGATGGGAGAGAAGGTGATGATTGTGAATAAGAAAAGAAAAGTGCATGCTTCTGTGAAGGATGAACGGTTGATCAATATGCGTAGGACGCAAATGATTCGAGGTGCAGTGGCTCTTTTTAAGGAAAAGGGGTATCACCGCACAACTACAAGGGAGATTGCTCAGGCAGCGGGTTTTAGTATCGGTACATTGTATGAGTATATCCGAACGAAGGAAGATATTCTTTATCTTGTCTGTGATAGTATATATGACCAAGTACGTGATCGCTTACAGGGGATGGATGTAGAAAAGGGGACTCTTGAAAGTCTAAAGCTTGGGATTGCTTATTATTTCAAGATTATGGACGAAATGCAAGATGAAGTGTTAGTCATGTACCAGGAGGCAAAGTCCTTATCCAAAGATGCTCTACCATATGTTCTGAAAAAAGAGATGGAAATGGTAGGAATGTTTGAAACATTGATCCGTCGTTGTATTGAAAATGGTGAATGGATGATGGATGATCCTCATATCGATTTATTAGCACATAATATTTTTGTTCAGGGACAGATGTGGGGATTTAGAAGGTGGGCTCTTAGAAAGAAATATTCTCTTGAAGAGTATATCGAACTACAAACGAATCTACTTTTAAAAGGAATTAGTGGTTTTTAACAACTAGTTTATAAGTATAAACGAAAATCATCAATCTATGTGAAAGAGCTAACATCTAAAATGGAAAGCCAAAACAAACAATGAAGAACAGGGGGAGAGAAATTGAGTACGGTCGAAATTTATAAGCCTAAACACTCTGTGCGCTTTGTTACTGCATCTAGCTTATTTGATGGACATGATGCGTCGATTAATATTATGAGAAGGATTATACAATCAAGTGGTGCTGAGGTGATACATCTTGGCCATAATCGTTCGGTTGAAGAGGTAGTCAATGCGGCCATACAGGAGGATGTACAGGGGATTGCGATATCATCCTATCAAGGTGGACATGTTGAATATTTTAAATATATGTACGATCTTCTTCAGGAAAAAGATGCTTCCCATATACGTATTTATGGCGGTGGTGGCGGTGTTATTATCCCGAGAGAAATAAAGGAGCTCCATGATTATGGGATCGCCTGGATTTTCTCTCCTGATGATGGTCGAAAGTTTGGTCTTCAAGGAATGATTAATATTATGCTAAAAGAATGTGATCATCCAACAATTGAGGGGAATATTAATGATGAGGTGACCAAACTAAAAGAAGGAAATGTTAGATCCATAGCTAAGATGATTACACTTGCAGAGAATCAAGTAGGGATAAAAGATGAAGTCGCATCAGCGGCTGAAATGGCTTTTCAGGAGATCAAAACGTTGAATTCAAATGCACCGGTCATTGGTATTACTGGTACAGGGGGAGCTGGGAAAAGTTCTTTAACTGATGAGTTAATTCGTCGATTTTTGAATGAAATACCCGAAAAGAAGGTTGCTATATTATCTATTGACCCTACAAAGCAAAAAACTGGTGGAGCACTTTTAGGGGATCGAATTCGGATGAATGCCATCTTTGATTCACGTGTGTATATGAGAAGCTTAGCAACAAGGGGATCGAGATCAGAGCTAAGCTTAGCAATCCGTGATGCAATTAATGTAGTAAAGGCTGCAGGGTATGATTTAATCATCGTTGAAACGAGTGGTATTGGTCAAGGGGATGCAGAAATTGCAGAGATTAGTGATATTTCGATGTATGTCATGACTAGTGAGTTTGGGGCTCCATCTCAGCTAGAGAAAATTGACATGATTGATTACGCTGATCTTATTGTGATTAACAAGTTTGAACGGAAGGGCTCAGAAGACGCAAAGAGTCAAGTACAAAAGCAATATCAACGCAGTCATCTATTATTTGATCAAGAACTTGGGAATATGCCCGTTTATGGTACAATTGCAAGTCAATTTAATGACCCAGGTACGAATGCGTTGTTTGCTGCATTGATTGAAAAGGTTAATGAGAAGATGGGAACCGATTGGGAGGTTTCTTTTTCAAAAAATGCTAAAGTTGAAAAGCAAAATGTCATTATACCAAATAGTCGTCGCTATTATTTACGTGAAATATCAGAAACAGTAAGAAATTATCACAAAAATGCTGAAAAACAGGTTCAATTAGCAAGAAAGCTTTTCCAATTAGAAGGTGCAATTCAGGCAGTAACCGATAAAAAAGCAAATGAAGAGGTACTAAATTCGCTACAAACTATTAAAGATGAGATCTATGAAAACCTTACTAACGAATCAAAACGTATCATCCAAACGTGGGAACAGACTAAGGAAAAATATACTTCCAAGCAATTTGTAACAAAAATTCGTGACAAAGAAATTATTACTGAGTTAACAACTAAGAGTTTGTCAGGATTAGATATACCAAAGGTTGCCTTACCGAAATACGAGGATTATGGAGAAATTCTTCGTTGGGTTTATAAAGAAAATGTTCCTGGTTCATTTCCTTATACAGCTGGGGTTTTCCCTTTTAAACGAGAAGGTGAGGATCCGAAACGTCAATTTGCTGGTGAAGGAACACCAGAAAGAACAAATCGGCGCTTCCATTACTTGTCTGAGAATGATCCTGCCAAGCGATTAAGTACAGCCTTTGATTCCGTCACTCTTTATGGTGAGGATCCCGATTATCGCCCTGACATTTATGGAAAGGTTGGAGAATCTGGTGTAAGTATTTGTACATTGGATGATATGAAGAAACTATATGCAGGTTTTGATTTATGTCACCCATCAACATCAGTTTCAATGACTATCAATGGTCCTGCACCTATTATTTTAGCAATGTATATGAATACTGCCATCGATCAACAAGTGCAGTTAAAGGAAAAAGAGCTTGGTAGAGTGCTATCTGTAGAAGAATTTACACAGGTGAAAGAACAGACTTTACAAGTGGTAAGAGGAACGGTTCAAGCAGATATTTTGAAAGAGGATCAAGGTCAGAATACATGCATCTTCTCAACGGAATTCGCATTACGAATGATGGGAGATATACAGCAATATTTTATTGATCATAAAGTACGCAATTATTACTCAGTGTCCATATCTGGCTACCATATAGCAGAAGCAGGTGCTAACCCAATATCCCAATTAGCCTTTACGTTAGCAAATGGCTTCACATATGTTGAATACTATTTAAGTCGTGGAATGGATATTAACGATTTCGCACCTAATCTATCCTTCTTCTTTTCTAATGGTTTAGATCCGGAATATAGTGTTATTGGTCGTGTGGCACGTCGGATTTGGGCTACAGTCATGAGGGATAAATATGGAGCGAATGAAAGAAGTCAAAAGTTAAAATATCATATTCAAACTTCTGGGCGTTCGCTGCATGCGCAGGAAATTGATTTTAATGATATACGAACTACATTACAAGCATTAATGGCTCTACATGATAATTGTAACTCCCTTCATACGAATGCATATGATGAAGCGATAACAACGCCGACTGAGGAATCAGTAAGAAGAGCAATGGCTATTCAAATGATTATTACGAAGGAACACGGATTAACGAAAAATGAAAATCCGTTACAAGGATCATTTATCATTGAAGAATTAACCGATTTAGTTGAGGAGGCAGTCCTTGCTGAATTTGATCGCTTAAATGATCGCGGTGGGGTACTAGGTGCAATGGAAACGCAATATCAACGTGGAAAAATCCAAGAGGAGTCCATGTTTTATGAAATGAAAAAGCATAGTGGAGAATTACCTATTATTGGTGTGAATACGTATTTAAATCCAAACCCACCTTCAGAAGAGGAAATGAATAGCATTGAACTAGCCCGTGCAACAAAGGAAGAGAAGGAATCGCAAATCCTGCATTTAAACCAATTTAAGGAAAGAAATTCTGATAATATTGAGCAAGCATTGCTGAGATTGAAAGAAACAGCTGTAAGTGGTGGAAATATATTTGCTGAATTAATGGAAACAGTTAAAGTGGCAAGTCTTGGCCAGATTACAAAAGCCCTATATGAAGTAGGAGGGCAATATCGCAGAAATATGTAAGCTGTTTTTTTAGGGACCAACAACATGATAAATGCAAATAAAGAAAATAGGTAAACCAAAGAATTAAATGCTGGCGATATAAGCCAGTTTCTTTGGTTTAAGAAGAAAGCTTTGAAAACTGTAATAGGATTGTTTTTGTTTAGGAGAGAAGGGACATTGACGGTTCATTCTTGTTGGGAATTTGAGGGAAAAATTTATTTAGACTTGAATTTATTGAATGGTAGGGCAAAATAAAGGTAGAATCAAATGAGAGGTTCATTCTTTAGTATGAGAGTGCCTAAATAGGATGTGTAAACATGTCATTTAAAGCCTTGTTGAAATATATAGGTTTTATCCTTTTTGTGATAATTGGATATGTATTGTATACAAAACAGTTAGGTGCTATCCCTTTATTGCTTTTGTCATTCATTCTTTTCTATTTAGGGTTTCGCTATTTAAAACGTTCTAATGAATGAATTAATTTTTATTTGTAATTAAAAAACGTTGAAAAAGGGATATTAAAGCTAGCATAAATGTTTTAGATCTGTTTATAATGATAAATATGTATTTTGCTATTATTTATTGATTTCTGCCCTTTTCACTCCAAAAAATTAGGAGTGTGAAATAGTGAAAGGAAGTGCGAAATTTGAGTTTACAGCAATTATCAAAAGAAGATTTACGTGAGATGTCTCTTATCGAGTTAGCGCATCAATATCTAGAAGAAAGTAAACAAGCAATCTCATTTTCTGATTTAGTAGATGAATTAGCAAAGCTTCTAGATCTATCTACAGAAGAAATAAAAGCAAGAATGGTGCAATTTTACACAGATCTAAATATTGATGGCCGTTTTATTAGTCTTGGTGAAAATAGATGGGGGCTACGTACGTGGTATCCTTATGATCAAATTGATGAGGAAGTAACTGCACCTACTAAGTCCAAGAAGAAAAAGGCGAAAAAGGTCGTTGATGAAGACGAAGATGATTTATTAGAAGATGACGATCTTGATTATGATGACCTTGATGACTTTGAAGACGAAGATGATCTACTTGATGAAGATGAAGATGAAATTGATGAAGACGATTTCGAGGATCTTGATGATGAAGAAGATGATGATGAAGTCTTTGAAGACGATGATTTAATCGGTGAAGATGAGTATGATCTAGACGAAGATGATGATGAAGAACTAGATGTGGAAGAGGAAGAAGAGGATAAATAATCCGCTTGACTTCTTTTCGTTAGGCAGGTAGTATTTTATTTGGGCTCCTTTAAAAAGGAACGAATAAGTATACGATGCTCCCCTTTGTTATTTGAGGGGGAGCTTTTTTATTTTTATATACGAAAATCCCAATCGTTTTTCAGACTAACTGAAACTATATTGTGTAACAATAACTGTATGTTGAAGGGGGAAAAAATTGTGACAAAATACATTTTTGTAACTGGTGGAGTTGTATCTTCACTTGGAAAAGGAATTATCGCAGCATCCTTAGGGAGATTATTAAAAAACCGAGGATTAAAAGTAACTACACAAAAGTTCGATCCTTATATCAATGTGGATCCTGGAACAATGAGTCCATATCAACATGGTGAGGTTTTTGTAACAGATGATGGTGCTGAAACGGATTTAGATTTAGGTCACTATGAACGTTTTATTGATATTAACGTAACTAAATACAGTAGTGTGACAACAGGTAAAGTGTATTCGGAAGTTCTTAGAAAAGAGAGACGTGGTGAGTATCTTGGTGGTACCGTTCAAGTTATCCCACATATTACAAATGAAATTAAAAGTAGGGTATTCCGTGCAGGTGAAGTGACTGATTCTGACGTAGTCATTACGGAAATAGGTGGAACTGTCGGGGATATCGAGTCTTTACCGTTTCTAGAAGCCATTCGCCAAATTAAAAGTGATGTTGGGCGTGACAATGTTATGTACATCCATTGTACACTTGTGCCATACATTAAAGTTGCTGGCGAAATGAAGACTAAACCAACGCAGCATAGCGTAAAAGAATTACGAAGCCTAGGAATTCAACCAAATATTATTGTTGTTCGTACAGAAATGCCAATATCTCAGGATATGAAGGATAAAATTGCACTGTTCTGTGATATTGATGAAAAGTCCGTTATCGAGTCAAGAGATGCAGATACATTATATTCCATTCCATTATCCTTAAGAGATCAAAATCTTGATCAAATTGTTTGTGATCATTTAAAACTTCAATGCCATGAACCTGATATGACAGAATGGATGGGCTTAGTTGAAAAGGTACGAAACTTATCTAAAGTCACAAAGATCGCTTTAGTAGGGAAGTATGTTGAATTACCTGATGCCTATCTTTCTGTTGTCGAAGCACTAAAACATGCAGGCTATGCATATGATTCAGATATTGATATTAATTGGATCAATGCTGAGAATGTTACAGAGGAAAATGTGAAAGATCTTCTAATGGATGCAGATGGTATTTTAGTACCTGGTGGATTTGGAGATCGTGGTGTTGAAGGTAAAATTCTTGCTATACAATATGCTCGAGAAAACAAGGTACCTTTCCTTGGAATTTGTCTAGGTATGCAGTTGGCATCTGTTGAATATGCTCGAAATGTTCTTGGACTTAAAGGAGCACATTCTTCTGAATTAGATCCTAATACTCCGTATCCAATTATCGATCTTCTTCCTGAGCAAAAGGAAATTGAAGATTTAGGTGGTACATTACGCTTAGGTTTATACCCATGTAAAATTGAAAAGGGATCAAAAGCATTTGATGTATATCAAAATGACATGATTGAAGAACGCCATCGTCATCGTTATGAATTTAATAATGAGTATCGCGAACAAATGGAAGCAGCTGGATTTGTTTTCTCTGGTACAAGCCCAGACGGAAGACTTGTCGAAGTGATTGAAATTGAGGATCATCCTTGGTTTGTTGCTGCACAATTCCATCCAGAATTTACATCAAGACCTACTCGTCCACAACCACTATTCCGTGGATTTATTGAATCAGCTTTAAATAATAAATAAAATAATGACACTGTGACTGGTTGTTAAATATTATTTTCTTTAATAAATAAACCCCCTAGCAATAAAATGAACTGACCCGTTAAAATGAGACTTAGAAAAAACACCTATGCTGCCTGTCCCCTGTATTCCAGTGGGGACAGGTAGTTTAATTTTGCCTGAATTCGTACATGATTATATCGATACATGTATTGATTTACAATTTGTACTACTTTAGAATTGGATATAGATGCTCTACTTTGAGCGTTGAATCCTTCCGACTTTAGCGAGGAGTGAAAGGATTCAATGACGGCATTATCATGGCAGTTTCCTTTTCGAGACATGCTTGTGGTAATGCCTTTTTCTTTGGCCAAATTCTGATATGCATGTGAAGTATAGACAGATCCCTGGTCGCTATGAAGAAGTAACCCTACTGGTTTACGTAATTCTACAGCTTCCCTCAATGTGTCTAATACTAGGTTAATATCTTGGCTCGTACCTATTTTGTAAGCCACTATTTCGTTGTTATATAAGTCCATAATCGTTGATAAATATAACATAGTCGAGCCATAAGGTAAGTAGGTAATGTCGGTTACCCATTTTTCATTTAATCGGCTTGCTTTAAAATTACGATTGAGAGTGTTCGGCACAATAATATTACTCTCACCACAAATGTACTTTTGTCGCTTCTTCTTAACTTGACACTGAATCTCAAACTTTTGCATAATTTTTTGTACAGTTTTGCGGTTTACATTTATCCCATACTTTCTGTTTAGGATGGATTTAATTTTACGATGACCATAGTGATAGAAGTTTTTCTTACACAGCTTGATTACTAGCTCTTCTAATGAAGTTAGCTCAACTTTTTTATACTTCTTTTTCCAACGGTAATATGTTGACTTAGGTATGCCTAATACTCCAAGAATATCAATTATTTTAAAAGTGGCTGAGAGTTCTTCTACAACTTGGACAATGACTCGTGGCTCCAACTCCTTTCGATCTCCTGGTACTTTTTTATAATTGCCAATTGAGCCTCTAGCTGTTTATTCTTTAGTTTTAATTCTTCTAGCTCACTCATTTCCTCCGATTCTTTACCGTAGGAATATTGTTTTCCAACTTGTTGCGAAAATCGATAGGTTTGGCCTGTTTTGTACCATCGCATCCATGTTTTAATTTGAGTCTTATTTTTTATCCCCAGTTGTTCCATTATTTCTTTGTTTGTCATTCCAGCTTGTTTCATTTTAATTACTTCCCATTTTACTTCTTCTGCGTAATGTACTCTTGTGCCCATAGAAAAACACCCTCCTAAGAATCATATTGTATTAATACGATTCAGGGGGTGTTTTTTCCTTGTCTCATTTATTTGGGTCTCTCCAAAAATTCGCTAAGGGGTTTATTTTATTCTGCTCTATAAGCCGGGAATGGGCGTTTACAAAAGCAATAAATTATATGAAAACAGCGTGAATGTGTTTCTAGTATTCCTCCATGATGTCATCAAAGGCAAGCTTTATACAATGGTAAATAAATAGAGCAGTCATTGAAGAAGGGAAACAGACTCTATCACCAGTTTCTGTAGGAAGCATCGGTTTGAGTAGAGATGTATGGATATGTACATCTGCTAAATTTTGCAGATCATTGGTTTCACTCTTCAATTTTCCAGAAATTGCAGCAAAAGGGATATGGGATGCTACTAATTTTTCGGCAAGATCTATTGCTTCTTTATCATTGGAAAATCTTGTGATTAATAATACTCGATCCGCATCAGTAACTGCGTTTATGTCTGTTAAGAGCTGGGCATTTAAAAATGGTTCTGCACCATTTAATGCTTCAATGGTCACTGACTCCATCTCATTAAAACCTTTAATATATATGTTTCCTTCCCCGACAGCAGCTTGTGCCAATAATCTTGCACAATCTTCAATGGAGAATTGTTCTTGTTCGTAAATTCTAGAAAATAAACCGTTTGTTTGGGTTAAAAACATCTTCATTAGCTTGCACTCCTTAAAAATTTAGGTAGATTGATTCAATATTCTGCTTAATAAAACGATATGGCAGGAAAATAGTATGGAAAAATAGAATATATTTCAAGGTGGAATTAAAAACTTTATATATAGTAGTCTATAATAAGATCAGATACATTCATTTTATCCTAATACATATTTTACATAATATAAGAAAGTTAGAAAAAAGCACAAGACATATACTTTGGGGGGAAAAAAGATGGAAGAAAAAATATTAATTGTTGATGATCAATTTGGAATTCGAATCCTTTTAAATGAAGTACTAAAAAAGGAGGGATATCATACATTCCAGGCAGCAAATGGCGTTCAAGCATTGGAAATTACAAAGAAGCATTCTCCAGATCTCGTCTTGTTAGATATGAAAATACCAGGAATGGATGGTATCGAAATTTTAAAAAGAATGAAAAGTATTGATCCAGATATTCGCGTGATTATTATGACTGCTTATGGAGAATTGGACATGATCCAAGAGGCGAAAGATTTGGGTGCACTTACACATTTTGCTAAGCCCTTCGATATAGACGACATCAGAAAAGCTGTGAGAGAGCATTTACCAGTAAAAGGTTAGAAGGTAAAATTTTTTAAAAAATTTTATTATTTTTATCCGATCATGTTCATTGGTAAAAGAAAAGCGAATTTGATATGATGAAAATGTTATTTTAACCTGTATGATGTTAAATTGTTTGTTTAATCTATAAGGGAAAGGATTGTAGAATACGTCCTAACTTTTGTACTTGAAATACGGACAATTTGACTGTAATTAAAGGAGGAAAATGTATCATGCCATTAGTCTCTATGACTGAAATGCTCAATAAAGCTAAAGAAGGCCATTATGCTGTTGGTCAATTCAATATTAATAATTTAGAATTTACACAAGCGATTCTTCTTGCAGCAGAAGAAGAAAAGTCACCAGTTATCCTTGGGGTTTCTGAAGGTGCTGGTCGCTATATTGGTGGTTTTAAAACAGTAGTAAAAATGGTAGAAGGTTTAATGGAAGACTATAAGATTACAGTACCAGTTGCTATTCATTTGGATCACGGTTCAAGCTATGATAAATGTAAAGAAGCTATTGATGCTGGATTTACTTCAGTGATGATTGATGCTTCACACCATCCATTTGAAGAAAATGTGGCGATTACATCTAAAGTAGTTGAATATGCACATGCTAAAGATGTTTCTGTAGAAGCAGAACTTGGAACAGTTGGTGGACAAGAAGATGATGTGGTTGCAAATGGTGTCATTTATGCAGATCCGAATGAATGTCAAGAACTAGTGAAGCGTACAGGTATTGATACACTTGCTCCAGCATTGGGTTCTGTTCATGGTCCTTACAAAGGTGAACCAAATCTTGGTTTCAAGGAAATGGAAGAGATAGGTAAAGCTACAGGTCTTCCTTTAGTTTTACATGGAGGAACAGGTATCCCAACAAAAGATATTCAAAAGGCGATTTCTTTAGGAACAGCTAAAATTAATGTAAATACAGAAAACCAAATTGCTTCAGCAAAAAAAGTGCGTGAAGTACTTGCTGCAGACGCAGAAATGTATGATCCTAGAAAATATTTAGGACCTGCTCGTGATGCCATAAAAGAAACTGTAATTGGTAAAATACGCGAATTTGGTTCTTCTAATAAAGCTTAATATAATTACTACTATAATTTTTAAACAACTTAGACCTACAACTTGTGAAACCGCCTTATCCTAGGCGGTTTCGGTGTATATATATAAATTTTTTATGCAGAGGTGAGTAAAATGAAATTTTTTATTGATACGGCAAATTTGGAAGAAATTAAACAAGCATTTGAACTTGGTATTATAGCAGGTGTAACAACTAATCCGTCACTAGTAGCAAAAGAGAATGTATCTTTTCCTGAACGCTTAAAGGAAATCACTAGTTTCGTTACAGGTTCTGTTAGCGCTGAGGTAATTGCCTTAGATGCAGAAGGTATGGTTAAAGAAGGACGCGAACTTGCTAAAATTGCCCCAAATATTACGATAAAGGTTCCAATGACTCCAGAAGGCTTAAAAGCTGTACATATTTTCTCGAAAGAGGGAATAAAAACCAATGTAACGTTAATTTTTAGTGCAAATCAAGCATTGATGGCTGCCCGTGCTGGAGCATCATATGTATCTCCATTTTTAGGAAGACTAGATGATATCGGTCATAATGGAATTGAGCTTGTATCCACGATAGCAGAAATTTTTGAAACTCATCAAATTAATACAGAAATTATTGCTGCATCTATTAGGCACCCCCAACATATCACGGATGCTGCATTAGCGGGTGCACATATTGCAACGGTTCCTTTTAAAGTAATCATGCAATTATTTAAACATCCACTAACGGACAAAGGAATTGAACAATTTTTGCAAGATTGGGATTCACATCTGCAAAAATAAGAGAAAACAATTTACAGAATGGTAAAAAGGTATGAATTAGGAAGGCATATGGTAAAACTTAATGATATTGACATCATTCTCTATTTAACCTCGATGATGATAGTGGTATCGTAGAGGATATGAGTATGTAGAAAAGCATAATTTCTATATACAGCCCATTCATCTGGTTGATTGTATAAAGCTGTTTTTGGTCAAAACCCAGATCTACGGAAGGGAGTATAAAATGGAAAAACTAAAGATTGCAGGGGGATATTCATTAAAAGGAACAATTAAAGTAAGTGGCGCTAAAAACAGTGCGGTTGCTTTAATACCTGCCACGATCCTAGCAGAAACCCCTGTGACGATAGAAGGTTTACCCAATATTTCAGATGTTGGAATTTTGAAAACTTTATTGGAAGAAATCGGTGGGGCGGTTACATTTGAAGACGGTGAAATGGTAGTAGATCCAACACAAATGGTTTCGATGCCACTACCAAATGGAAAGGTCAAAAAACTTCGTGCATCCTATTATTTAATGGGAGCTATGCTTGGAAGATTTAAAAAAGCTGTGATCGGATTGCCTGGTGGTTGTCATTTAGGTCCAAGACCTATTGATCAGCACATTAAAGGGTTTGAGGCTTTAGGTGCAAAGGTGACAAATGAGCAAGGTGCAATATACTTACGAGCAGATGAATTGCATGGTGCAAGAATTTATCTGGATGTTGTTAGTGTAGGTGCGACCATTAATATTATGTTGGCTGCAGTCAAAGCAAAAGGGAAAACTGTCATTGAAAACGCTGCAAAGGAACCAGAAATCATTGATGTAGCGACCTTACTTACAAATATGGGAGCAAAAATAAAGGGAGCCGGAACTGATGTCATACGAATCGAAGGTGTAGAATCATTAAATGGTTGTCGCCATACAATTATTCCCGATCGTATTGAAGCAGGGACATTTATGTTACTAGGTGCAGCTGCTGGTGATGGTGTATTAATTGATAATGTAATACCGCATCACTTAGAATCATTGACTGCAAAGCTTCGTGAAATGGGCGTTCCAATAGAGGTCGGCGATGAGCAAATCTTCATTGGCAAAGGCGAACATTTGAAAGCAGTTGATATAAAAACCTTGGTATATCCTGGTTTTCCAACTGATTTGCAACAACCTTTTACTTCACTTCTAACTAAGGCAGAAGGAACTTCTGTAGTAACAGATACGATTTATTCTGCACGATTTAAGCATATTGATGAATTAAGAAGAATGAATGCGAACATCAAGGTTGAAGGTCGTTCCGCAATCATTAATGGACCTACTACTCTACAAGGAGCAAAGGTAAAAGCAAGTGACCTACGGGCTGGTGCTGCCCTTGTAATTGCCGGTTTAATGGCAGAAGGTATTACTGAAGTAACTGGTTTAGAACATATTGACCGGGGATATAGTAATTTAGTTGAAAAACTAGAAGGTTTAGGGGCCACTATTTGGCGTGAAAAAATGACTGAAGAAGAAATGGAACAGCAAAAGAGCCTGTGAGAATGAAACCTTAATGTGAAATCGATAAATAGTAAACACAATTCTTGTTAATTGTGCTACAATATAAAAGAAATGTGTTATACCATTTATGGATTAGTCAACAATATATGTTGATCACATAGGGGGAAGAAAGATGGAAAGAAGTTTATCGATGGAATTGGTCCGTGTAACGGAGGCCGCTGCTCTTGCTTCTGCTCGATTAATGGGAAGAGGGAAAAAGCCAGAAGCAGATGATGCAGCTACTTCAGCAATGCGTGATGTATTTGATACCATTCCAATGAAAGGTACAGTAGTCATTGGAGAGGGAGAGATGGACGAGGCTCCAATGTTATATATCGGTGAAAAACTTGGTACAGGATATGGACCACGTGTCGACGTAGCTGTGGATCCTCTTGAAGGAACAAATATTGTTGCATCTGGGGGTTGGAACGCATTAGCTGTGTTAGCGGTTGCAGATCATGGAAATTTATTACATGCTCCCGATATGTATATGGATAAAATTGCTGTTGGTCCAGAAGCTGTTGGCCAAATCGATATTAATGCTTCTGTTCTAGATAATTTAAAAGCTGTAGCGAAAGCAAAAAACAAAGATGTAGAGGATGTTGTAGCAACAGTTTTAAATAGACCAAGACATGAGCATATTATTGCGCAACTTCGTGAAGCAGGAGCAAGAATAAAGCTTATCAACGACGGGGATGTAGCAGGAGCAATAAATACGGCTTTTGATCATACAGGTGTTGATATTCTATTCGGATCTGGCGGTGCACCAGAAGGTGTGATTGCTGCGGTTGCCTTGAAATGTCTTGGTGGAGAGTTACAGGGAAGATTGTTACCACAAAATGATGCCGAATTAGAACGCTGTATTAAAATGGGATTGGATACGAATAAAATTTTATTAATGGAAGACTTAGTCCGCGGTGATGATGCAATCTTCTCGGCAACAGGTGTTACAGATGGAGAACTTTTAAAAGGGGTTCAATTTAAAGGCTCCTACGGTTCTACTCACTCAGTGGTTATGCGAGCTAAATCGGGAACTGTTCGGTTTATTGATGGACGACATAGCCTAAAAAAGAAACCAAATTTAGTAATCAAATAAGATTTTTTGAAGATCTATGAGAATAGTGTTTTAATTAGATGATAAAAAGATATGAATAATTTCCTATCAACTCAATAAATTTGTACAGGTCAATTGCCTGTACAAATTTATTTCCTTCCTTCTTATTGATTCTTTCTCGAAAATATGGTTAAAATAGATATTGTTTTTGCTTTCTTTATTTTTAAAGTTCTTCCGAGGCTTCTGAATCTTCAATATTTTAAATATTCTTTTCTTCGGCGCCCTTAATACTATTTTGGTGCTAAAAGTACTCTTATCGACAGAGATATACCTCTTTCAATGATCTTTTTTAAAGAAAGATTAAATACCACTTTCTTTAAAAGAAATTCTTTCCTCAGAACACGATAGTACTTTCATGAAGATCTGATTAGAAATGAAAAAAACAATTTTAATAATAATAATAATAATTTAGCATTGAAAAAAACAAAGTGTGGTGTAGATATGGAAGGTTTATCAATTTCAAGTCTTGATAATATGACGCTTAAGGAGCTCTATGCTTTAGCACGAGAGTATAAAGTTTCATACTATAGTAAATTAACAAAAAAAGAACTTATTTTTGCGATTTTAAAAGCACGTGCTGAACAAGAAGGCTATTTCTTCATGGAAGGTGTTCTTGAAATCATCCAATCGGAAGGCTTTGGTTTCTTAAGACCAATAAATTATTCCCCAAGTTCAGAGGATATTTATATTTCAGCTTCCCAAATTCGACGTTTTGATTTAAGAAATGGTGATAAGGTTTCAGGAAAAGTTCGTCCTCCAAAGGAAAATGAACGCTATTATGGATTACTTCATGTTGAAGCAGTAAATGGGGATAATCCAGAATCTGCAAAGGAACGTGTGCATTTCCCTGCACTAACACCATTATATCCAGACAGACAAATAAAATTAGAAACAGCTCCCAATAAATTATCCACTAGGATTATGGATCTAATTGCCCCTGTTGGTTTTGGACAACGTGGTTTAATTGTCGCTCCTCCTAAGGCAGGAAAAACGATGCTTTTAAAGGAGATAGCTAATTCCATAACAACGAATAACCCTGATGCCGAGCTAATTGTTCTATTAATTGACGAGCGTCCTGAAGAGGTAACCGATATCGAGCGCTCAGTTAATGCAGAGGTTGTAAGTTCAACTTTTGATGAGGTACCAGAAAATCATATTAAAGTAGCAGAATTAGTATTGGAAAGAGCCATGCGTTTAGTTGAGCATAAGCGTGATGTTGTTATTCTGATGGATAGCATTACTCGTCTAGCCCGTGCATACAACTTAGTCATTCCCCCAAGTGGACGAACTCTTTCAGGTGGTATTGATCCAGCTGCGTTCCACCGTCCAAAACGTTTCTTTGGTGCAGCTAGAAATATTGAAGAAGGTGGTAGCTTAACTATTTTGGCGACTGCACTTGTTGAAACTGGCTCACGGATGGACGATGTTATTTATGAAGAATTTAAAGGAACCGGTAATATGGAACTCCATCTTGACCGTTCACTATCAGAAAAACGAATCTTCCCTGCTATTGATATTCGTCGATCAGGAACGCGTAAAGAAGAATTACTTATTCCGAAGGAGCATTTAGACAAACTGTGGGCAATAAGAAAGTCAATGTCTGATACACCTGATTTTGTAGAAAGATTTTTACGCAAACTAAAGAAAACGAAAACGAATGAGGAATTTTTTGAGGTTTTAACTGCTGAAATGAAAGGCAGTACAACTGGAAGAAGAACGGTTTAATATAAGGGAAAAAGTGGATAGTAAATATTAAACTGTAATATTGCATTTCAAAAAATAGCTTGTTATAATATACCCATGTGTTTGTAAATTCTAATGGAGAAAATCAGAAATCAAGATTTTCTAAAGATCGTTATCATTATAACTTTCTTTGAACCCATAGAAATATATAACTCTGTTTCGAAATGACTCAGGGCAAAGGAGATGAAAAGAATGAAAGCAGGTATTCATCCAGGATACAAAAAAGCAATGGTTAAATGCGCTTGCGGTAACGAATTCGAAAGTGGTTCAGTAAAAGAAGAGATTCGTGTTGAGGTATGCTCAGAATGTCATCCATTCTATACTGGTCGCCAAAAATTCGCTTCTGCTGATGGACGTGTTGACCGATTCAATAAAAAATACGGTTTTAAACAACAATAATGATAAAAAACAGGCAAGAAAGCTTGCCTGTTTTTTATTTCTGTAAATTTGAAAATCGGAGGGAGGATGCTCAATCAATGTATGTAATGGAACACTCAGGTTGGATAGAAGTAATTTGTGGCAGTATGTTTTCAGGCAAGTCTGAAGAACTAATCAGACGTGTACGTCGTGCACAGTTTGCTAAACAAGAAATTGCTGTATTTAAACCTAAGTTGGATGACCGCTACAGCAAAGAATCAGTTGTTTCTCATAACGGTACCTCGGTTATTGCCCTTCCGATAGAAAAAGCACGTGATATCTTTGAAAACATACATAGAAATATTGATATCATTGCCATAGATGAGGCACAGTTTTTCGATGAAGAAATTGTTGAGGTTGTTCAAGAATTAGCGAATAATGGACATCGGGTTATTTTGGCTGGACTTGATCAAGATTTCAGAGGGGTTCCTTTCGGGCCGATGCCAAAACTTATGGCTATTGCAGAATTAGTAACAAAGCTCCAGGCAGTATGTACAGTTTGTGGATCACCTGCAAGTAGAACTCAACGTTTAATTAATGGTAAACCAGCTTGTGCGGATGATCCAATCATCCTTGTGGGTGCTTCGGAAGCTTATGAAGCTCGCTGTCGTCATCATCATGAAGTCCCAGAGGGAATTAGTATACCTCTAAAACAAATTGTTACTAGTGTAGAATAAGTCTCTTTTTAGAGGCTTTTTTTGATGACTCCTTTAAAAAATTAACTTTCGAATCACGTTTTAAACCTCATTTAATTTCAGTAAAGTAATAAATTTTGAAAAACATCTAGTATATTTCATTATTTTTCCATAAATAGTGAAAAAGAACTAAAAATCATTGTTTTTCTATACATACTTCTATATAATAAAATAAATTTCGACAAGTTTATTGATTTTGAAAATTCATGATATCTTCGCTTTCGTCCAATAAAATGGACATACAACAAGACTCCTTATTTCCCCATAGTCCTTTTCAGAGGAAAAGCCACTTAGTAAGTATGGATTTTTATCTTAATTAGAACAAGGAAGTTCTATAAAACAAAACTGTTAAATATTTGATGAGGAGGAATTTGCTGTGAATTCAAAAAATGAACTTGATAAGTCCTCTAGTATTGATTGTTTTCCGGAGGTTACGAGCTTTTCTGAGTATTTTATGGAAAAAGGAACTGTACCGTACTTTAGAGTGAATGATGGAATTGCATCGAATACGATAATCATTAATGGAAAAGAAATGATTAATTACTCAACTTATAATTATTTAGGAATGAATGGTTGTGAGGAAATAAATGAGCAAGTATATAAAGCTATACAACAATATGGAACAAGCGTATCTGGAAGTAGATTATTAAGTGGAGAAATTGAGCTTCACTCAAGATTAGAAAAAAAGATTGCATCTTTTATTGGAACAGAAGATGCAATTGTACAAGTAGGTGGCCATAGTACAAATGTAAATACGATTGGAAATCTTGTAAATGGAGAGGATTTAATTCTATATGATGCATTAGCACATAATAGTATTATTCAAGGAGCTATTTTATCGAAGGCCAAAAGAAGGCCATTTAAACATAATGATATGGAAAGTCTTGAAAGTAAGTTGAAAAAATTGAGATACAAATACCGACGTGTTCTAATTGTTGTAGAAGGTGTTTATAGTATGGATGGAGATATTTGCAAACTACCTGAGTTGATCAAATTAAAAAACAAATATAACGCACTCTTAATGGTCGACGAAGCACACTCAATTGGTACAATTGGTGAAAATGGTCGTGGAGTGACAAGTTATTACAATATTGATCCAAAAGAAGTAGATGTATTAATGGGTACATTAAGTAAATCACTTAACAGCTGTGGGGGATATATCGCGGGTAGTAAAAGATTTATTCATTATTTAAGATACAATTCTCCGGGATTTATTTTTAGTGTTGGTATAACTCCTGCCAATGCCGCAGCTGCGTATGCATCATTAGAAATATGTGAGAGAGAAGAGCATTTATTTGAAAGGCTAAAGAAGAATTCAACTTACTTCCTTTCAAAGTTAAAGTCATTGGATGTAAATACTGGAGATAGTTGTGACACACCTATCATTCCGATGATTATAGGAAATACTGATAAGGCTCTTATTTTTGCTGAAAAGCTTTATCAAAGAGGTGTGAATGCAATGCCTATTGTTTATCCAGCTGTTAAGGAAAGCCAAGCAAGAATTAGATTTTTTATGTCAGCGGCGCATACGAAGGAAAATATTGATCAAACCATCCAAATAATCAAAGAAGAATTAATCAATCAGAAGGAAGAAGCATTACAATACAGTTGATTAAGGGGATACTTTATGCGGGAATGAAGGATGTCGACCTCTAACCTATTTTTAAAATAAAACAATAACTAATATCAACAAGGAATGAAGGATGTCGACCTCCAACCTATTTTTAAAGTAAAACAATAACTAATAGCAACAATGTTTGAGAAAAGAGCCTTTTTAAGTTGTAGTTCTACATAAACATTCTTCATCAGGAAAAGCTATTCCTATGGAGGTGCAGTTTATGTGGAAATTGACAATTAGCTTTCTATTCTTATTAGGTTTATTATCAGGTTGTGGGAGCAATCAGTTAAATGATGATGCACTTACAAATAATGGGGCTAAGGATAATAAGTATAGAGAGATTTCTACTAGTCAAACGAATGAAAATCCAAATATGATTGATTTAAAAAAGGGTGACCCTCAACCTACGGTAGGTTCTGAAGTAGATAAGGCGAAGGATGTCGTAAGAAGCCAAAAGGGGTATGTACCTTCTTCTGTTTGGATTAATGGAAATAATATGTGGGTGAATGTTCATACGAATAAACGTTTAACCCATCATGAACGAATGAAAGAGGAATCAAAGCTTCATAAGAAGCTCATTCAAGCTTTGCCGAAATATGATATTAATGTAAAGATTGATGAACAATAAAAAAAGGGCTGTCTGATACTTACTTATTCAGACAGTCTTTTTATATGGATTTGAAGCTATAGAATCCTTAATGAGCAGAAATCATTAGTAAAATTAAAAATTCGAATGCTCAACTATTCCTTGTCATAGATGGAAAGATGTATGAACTTTTTTTACAGAAGGTTAGTTTGAAAGAGTGAACAAAGGGCGTTTCCTATTTACGAGGGTAGTCGAGTATACTATAATAGTACTGTTACGGACATAATTGATAATGAGATCCATTAAGACTTTAGATAGAATCATTTATAATTTTTTAAGCGTAAGCTTATGATAATAGAGGTGAAATGCCATGTTTGATCGATTACAAATTGTAGAAGATCGTTATGAGAAGCTCAATGAACTTTTAAGCGATCCTGAAATTATTAACGATACAAAAAAATTAAGAGAATATTCAAAGGAACAGTCTGATATTCAGGAAACAGTTATGGTGTATCGTGAATATAAAGAAGTTCAACAGCAATTTAAAGATGCAAAAGCAATGTTAGAAGAAAAGCTTGATAATGAAATGCGTGAGATGGTTAAAGAAGAAATACATGAATTAGAAGAACAAATTGAAGGCTTTGAAGACCGTTTAAAAATATTACTTTTACCAAAAGATCCTAATGATGATAAGAACGTTATTATGGAGATTCGCGGAGCAGCAGGTGGAGACGAGGCAGCTCTTTTTGCAGGCGATCTTTATCGAATGTATAGTCGTTATGCAGAGGCTCAAGGTTGGAAAACTGAAGTGATTGAGGCTAGTACAACTGGTGTAGGCGGCTATAAGGAAATTATTTTCATGATTAATGGGAAGGGAGCATTTTCAAAACTAAAATTTGAAAATGGAGCTCATCGTGTTCAACGTGTACCAGAGACAGAATCAGGTGGTCGTATTCATACGTCTACTGCGACGGTAGCAGTTCTACCTGAAGCTGAAGAGGTTGAAGTGGAAATACATGAAAAGGATATTCGTGTAGATACGTTTGCGTCTAGTGGACCAGGTGGACAAAGCGTTAACACGACCATGTCAGCAGTTCGTTTAACACATATTCCAACTGGAACAGTAGTTTCTTGCCAAGATGAGAAATCACAAATAAAGAATAAGGAAAAGGCAATGAAGGTTTTACGTGCACGTGTCTATGATAAATTTCAACAAGAAGCACAAGCAGAATATGATGCCAATCGTAAGTCTGCTGTTGGGACGGGAGATCGTTCAGAACGTATTCGTACGTATAATTTCCCGCAAAATCGTGTTACTGATCACCGTATCGGATTAACTATTCAAAAATTGGATCAGATTCTTCAAGGAAAAATGGATGATATTATAGATGCGCTTATTTTGGAAGATCAATCCCATAAACTAGAAAGTGTGAATGACTAATGGTTCAAGGCCAAAAAGTCTTTGAAGCTCTGCAATGGGCTTCTTCTTTTTTAGTGGAACATCAACGGGACGCGAATGCAGGTGAAATCCTGCTGAGACATTATCTACAGATGAGTAGATCTCAGTTATTTGCAAACCAACAATTGGTTCTTCCGGAGCAAGTACAGAAAGATTTTTATAAAGCTGTTAGGATGCATGCAGGTGGAGTTCCTATTCAGCATATAATGGGCTATGAAGAGTTCTATGGCAGGGAGTTTATCGTTAATCAGGATGTACTTATCCCTCGTCCAGAGACAGAGGAATTAATTGTTGAAGCCATTACTAGAACTAAGCGAATGTTTCCAGACCAAAAGGATTTGAAAATGGTCGATATAGGTACTGGTAGTGGAATTATTGCTATCACAATGAAACTTGAATGCCCATATCTTTTTACTTCAGCCATAGACATATCTGGAAGTGCGTTGGAAATAGCGAAAAAAAATGCAGCCCGGTATAAAGCGGATATTTCTTTTATACAAGGTGATTTATTAATCCCTATTATTAAGGCAAAGGAAAAAGTGGATATTATATTATCCAATCCTCCCTATATTCCGAACAGAGATATTGAAGTATTATCTGATGTGGTGAAGGATCACGAACCACATCAGGCACTATTTGGAGGATTTGACGGGCTCGATTATTATAGAAGATTAATGGAACAGATTCCTGAAGTTATTAGGGAGAAGGCATTAATTGGGTTTGAAATTGGAATGGGTCAAGGGGAACAAGTCGCTGAAATCCTTAGAAAGTCATTTCCACAAAGTGTCATTGAAATAGTAAATGACATAAATGGAAAGGATCGAATGGTTTTTTGTGAAATATAAAATGAATTTATGGGCTACCTGGCTTTACTTTTTTAGGTAGTCTTTTTTTTATAGGCTCATTTCTAAATCAACCAATAAATATAGGGTTAATAACGAATACGAAAAGTACATTAAAAGTAAATCGTCTTATGAGAATTACTTCTATAAAAAAATTCAAGTTTACTAGTTTAAGATTTCAACATTTTGTCCACAATATCTTAGTAAGGGATGGTGGAGAAAATGAATAAAAAAAATGTAGCATGGATTTATATTATGATGTTATCAATTGGCACAATTCTAAGTTTATATATACCAAAGCAAGAAAGTGTTGCGGATGAAACCATTGTTATACCTCAGGAGGCGGTTCGTCTGCGGATCTTAGCCAATAGTGATACGCAAAAGGATCAAGCGATAAAGCGAAAAGTACGTGATGAAGTAAATAAAGAAATCACAAGATGGGTGGAAAGTCTGACATCTATTGAGGATGCAAGAGAAGTCATCCAATCTCATTTAGGTGATATTCAAATGATAGCAGAACGTGTTGTAAAGGAAGAAAACAGTAAACAATCCGTCAAAGTGGAGTTTGGTCAAGTTCAATTTCCTACTAAGCTATATGGACAATTTTTATATCCAGCAGGTAAATATGAGGCAGTACTAATTACACTTGGTAAAGGTGATGGAGCCAACTGGTGGTGTGTTCTGTACCCTCCATTATGTTTTCTAGATTTTTCTAACGGTGTAGCAGTAAGTCCGGGATTTGATAGTAGTAATGAAGAAAAAAAGGAATCAACGGAGCGTAATAAAGAAAATGCTGTAACACAAATGAAGGAGAATAATCAACAAAAGAATGTAGAAAATGTGGATATTGAGAAGTTTGATAGTAAGAATAAGGATAATGAGGATAAGTCTACAGAAATAAGTAAAAAGAAAGGCAAGAATTCTTCAACGGAACCTTTATATGTAAAAGATAATGAGGATGAAGATGATGTAAAGGTTAAGTTTTTTATAGTAGAATTATTTGAGAAGGTATTCTAGCAGGAGTCGCAAGACTTCTTTTTTGTTTTCTTTGTGGATATTTTATTATTAAAGTGGTTATTCACATTTTTCTAAAAAGTTATCCACTTTATTTATGAAATTATCCACATATTGTGGATAATACTTGTTTTCATTACTTCTTTTTAATATACTTTCAAAGGAGAAATGAATCGATAACTGACAAAATAAGATAAAACTCGACATTGTTCAATTTTGAGGATTAATTTTCAACATAGAAGAAGAGGTGATATGCTATGAAAACTATTCAGTGGTTTGTGGATAAAAATGTGGATATTTCCCCAAATAATCCACAATTAGAAAAAGCAGCAAATTTATTAAAACAAAATGAAGTTGTTGCATTCCCTACAGAGACTGTTTATGGTCTTGGGGCAAACGCGTTATCAGACGATGCGGTAGAGAAAATATTTGAAGCGAAGGGAAGACCGAGTGATAATCCACTAATTGTCCACATAGCAGAGCTTAGTCAATTAGAGGAAATTGTAACGTTTATACCTGAAAAGGCAAAAATTCTTATGAATACGTTTTGGCCTGGTCCATTAACCATTCTTTTTAATCGTAAACCGAATGTTCTTTCGGAGAAAGTAACTGCTGGAATGGAAACAGTCGGGATACGCATGCCAGATCATCCGATTGCCCTTCAAATTATCCATCAATCTAATTTACCAATTGCTGCGCCGAGTGCAAATCGTTCCGGAAGACCAAGTCCAACCATTGCTGAGCATGTTCTAGAGGATTTGGATGGTAGAATAGCAGGTATTGTTAATGGGGGAGATACGGGCGTAGGTGTAGAATCAACTGTCATCGATTGTACACAGGATATACCGATGATTCTTCGCCCAGGGGGTGTTTCAAAGGAAGAAATAGAACAGGTAATTGGTGAAATTGCAATCGATCCAGGTCTTGAAAATAAAAATATCATTCGCCCCAAATCACCTGGGATGAAATATACTCATTATGCTCCTGATGCACCTGTTTATTTAGTTGAGGGTACAACTAATTTTCTCCAGGAATTAGTTCGAAATAAGCAAAATGATGGCATGAAAGTAGGTGTCATAGCGACAGAGGAAACACAAAAAGAGTATGTTGCGGATGCCGTCATTTCCTGTGGAAAAAGAGGCGATTTACATTCTGTTGCACATTCATTATATGATACGTTAAGAGCATTTAATAACCTTGATGTTGACATCATTTTTGCTGAGACCTTCCCACTTGATGGGATTGGCCTGGCGATCATGAATCGTTTGGAAAAGGCCGCAGGACATCGGTGGATTCATCAATAATGATTTTCTAGAGAAGACCAGTTAAAAATACATTCTAATCCTCTAAGGACATGCATATGTTGTCTGTAGGCACGTCCAAAGGAGGAAATGGAATGGAAGCAATCATCGCAGAATTATTTACATTAATGCTAATGGCGTTTGCATTAGGTATGGATGCATTTTCAATTGGTCTTGGCATGGGGATGTTTCAACTACGCTATAAACAAATTTTTTATATAGGATTAACGATTGGATTTTTTCATGTTTGGATGCCTCTTCTCGGGATTATTGCTGGACATTTTATATCTGATAAGTTCGGAATGATCGCACAGTATATTGGTGGTATTTTATTAATTATTTTAGGAATACAAATGATACTTTCTAGCCTAAAAAAGGAAGAGAGGATTGTTATAAAACCATTTGGGTGGGGTTTAATAGTTTTTGCATTAAGTGTTAGTTTAGATAGCTTTTCAGTGGGCCTATCCTTAGGTATATTTGGTGCCAGGTCAGCAGCTGTTGTGATTTGTTTTGGAGTGGTTGCAACGTTATTGACATGGATAGGATTATTATTAGGGAGAAAGTTTCAAGGATATATCGGCTCATACAGTGAAGCTCTAGGTGGAAGTATATTATTGGCATTCGGTATCAAATTATTATTAGTCTTCTAAAAAGCTATAATTTTAAATGGTGGTAAGCAAAACAATCTGCTTACTTTTTTTTATATAGAAAGTATCAAGCATGCTATTTCTTATTCACATTATTTTTAAAAACGTCACTATTTAATCTGAGTCTTTTAGACTATAATAAGGGAAAGAAGTCTACTTAACATATATGGTGATTTTTGGAGGGATATATCAATTTGAATATTCTATTCATTTGTACGGGAAACACATGTCGAAGCCCAATGGCTGAGGCTATTTTGAAAAATAAAGGGATAAAGGGAATATCGGTAAGGTCTGCTGGAATTTTTGCTATGGATGGACAGCATGCTTCAATTCAAACACAGCAGGTTCTCGATGAAAATAGTATAAAACATAATCATGTTTCGAAAAAATTAAGTGTAGAAGATATTGAATGGGCAACAAAAATTATAACAATGACAATGGACCATAAACGATTTATTCTAGATACCTACCCATCTGCTTCGGAAAAAGTGTTTACATTAAAAGAGGCGGCTAATGGTCACTTAGGGGATATGGATGTAATGGATCCTTTTGGGGGAAGTATTGAAGTTTATAGAAAAACCTATAATGAATTAACAAAACTCATTGAAAATCTAATCATGAATGATCAATGATCAATTTTTAGAAAAAGGCTCTTCAAATAACTTGGGGAATATAAAAATAGCCTATATAAAAACACAGCTTGGGGGAGAGGGGAAAATGAAAAGAAAATATAAGTTTGGTCTGCGAAAAAAACTAGTTTTATTTGTTACTTTATTAGCATTAATTACTTATTCGACGAGTTTCTTCTTTATTAGTATTGTTCATTCTAAATTCGCTACCAATATTGATGATTCACTTTTTAATAGTATTACTCTATTATTAGGGATATTTTGGACAGGCTTACTTGCCTATTTTGTAGCAGGTGTTATAACGAAACCACTGCAGCGTTTAGAACATGCAGCTATAAATGCAAGTCAAGGAAATATTAAAGAGGATGTTATGATACCTAAGTCGGATGATGAAATTCGTTCATTAGGAATGGCGTTTAACCAAATGCTCTCTAATTTAAGAGTTATGGTACATAGTATTGAAGATAACTTCCAACAAACAAATGGTAATGTCCTCTCTATTTCAGAAAAAACTACAAGGGCAACCCAGCAAGCGGAAAGTATTGCTCAGACAATAAATGAAATATCTGCAGGTGCTGAGAGCTCTGCAATTGCAATTCAATCAACAGCTGAATCGGTAGAGGATATCATTCATATTGCGAATAAAGTACAAGAAAATGCCAAGTCTTCTAAACAAGTTTCCGAAGAAATGGTAAAGGAGCTACAAGATAGTAAAGAGGTAATTAATTCTCTTATAACTGGAATAGATCGATTAGCCAAGGAGAACCAAGAATCATTACAAGTGGTTCATCATCTTGAGGAGGATGCAAAGAAGGTTGAGCAAATCATATTATTAGTTGGTGATATTGCGGCTCAAACCAATTTGTTAGCTTTGAATGCTTCAATTGAGGCTGCACGTGCAGGTGAGCATGGAAAAGGATTTGCTGTTGTAGCTGAAGAGGTACGTAAATTGGCAGATGAAAGTGCAAAAGCGGTACAAGGAATTTCGGAGCTGATCCAAAACATCCAAAGTGGTGTAGAAAGTGTTGTTAAACAAATCTCAGAACAGGTAAAAACAGCTAATCATGAGGCTTCAAAAGGCGCTAAGACAAATGAAGTTATTGGAGCGATGACGAATACCATTCATATTGTTGCAAATAAGGTGCAAAGTATTTCTGCCTTAGTTGATAGTCAAATGGAAAGCATCCAATTAACTTCCCAACAATCACAAGAAGTAGCAGCAATTGCCGAACAAACTTCTGCTGGCGCAGAAGAAGTAACTGAAGCAACGAAAGAGCAGGCAGAAGTTATGGAAAATGTGGAAAGTCTCGTTTTCCAATTAAAAGATCATGCGGAAAAATTAAAAGGAACCATATCACAATTCCATTTATAAACAAAAAAAATCCAACGATATGTTGGATTTTTTTGTACTTAGCTTTCTTGCTTTTGTCCTTGGGTTACACGTTTTAAGAAGAATGCTAGAATAAAAGCTACAGCTGCAATAAGGACGGAAACGAAAAATGAATCATTAATTCCTTTAATTGTTCCTTCCATAATTAAATGTTCTTGCATTTTAGCTATTGCTTCTTGAGTAGGTTGCTGTGTCATATGCGCCATTTTGCTTGTAGCTTCAGCAACCATATCTTCAATATGATGTTTTGTACGTGAACTCATTACGGTTACAAGTAACCCGGTACCGATAGCACCTGAAACTTGAGATAGTGTACTATTCATAGCAGTTCCATGTGGATTTAATCTTTGTGGTAATTGATTCAATCCATTTGTCATAACCGGCATCATAACCATAGACATCCCGAACATCCGAAGGGAATACATAACAATTAATGTAGAATATGATGTAGAGTCAGAAAGCTGACTGAATGAATATGTTGTTCCTACAGTAATTGCTAATCCGATGAGAGCAAGAATTTTTGCGCCATATTTATCGAATAGTTTCCCTGTAATAGGAGACATAATCCCCATAATAATTGCCCCTGGTAACATTAACAGACCTGAATGCATTGGAGATATACCACGAATTTGTTGTAAATAGATAGGCATTAAAATCATTGCTGAGAACATAGCCATATTTACTACGATTGAAATAGCAGATGCTAATGCAAACATAGGGTATTTATACACGCGAAAATCGAGCATTGGTTTTTCCAATCGAAATTGGCGTAAGATAAGTAAAAATAGACCAAGTACACCTGCAATTAAAGTGATATAAACCTCTGGACTACTCCAGCCTTTTGAACCAGCTGTACTACATCCATATAGGATGCCCCCGAATCCGATGCTTGAAAGAATAACGGATAGAATGTCAATTTTTATATCCACTTTGTCTTTTTTATCTTTTAATTTAAAGAAGGCTAGGATCAATACAATCAATGCGAAAGGAATGATCATATAAAATAGCGTTCTCCAATTGTAATGCTCTATTATCCAACCTGATAAAGTAGGACCAATTGCTGGAGCAAAGATCATAACTAAACCGAGAATCCCCATTGCTCCTCCACGTTTTTCAATTGGGAAGCTAGTAAGCAAGACATTCATTAATAACGGCATCATTACAGCCGAACCAGCAGCTTGAATCATCCTTGCGATTAATAAAAGGGTAAATGAATCTGCAAGACTGGCAGTCACTGTACCGACAGTAAAAAATAGCATCGCTGCTATGAACAGACGACGTACAGAAAACTTTTGAATTAAAAATGCAGTCGTTGGGATAAGAATCCCGTTTACTAGCATGTATCCTGTAGCTAACCACTGGATTGTTGTTTCTTTTACCTTCAAATCTTCCATCATCGAAGGTAAGGCGACATTGAGTAATGTTGAATTAAGTATCGAAACGAAAGCACCTGCTAATAGTATCGCTATGATTCCATAAGGTGGACGTTTCGTCGCTTCTTTTGTAGCACTCATAGGCTTCCTCCTCTATTTAAACCATTAGTTCATTTTTTTATACAAGTATTATACAAAGAACTATATTACTCTCGTATTTTGTTTTTGGCAATAAAAAAATATCGGAAATTTAATGGATTGTTATCACAACAGAAATAAGTTAGGATACTTTGTAGAACTACAGTCCAATTTAGAGGGGGATACAAAATGTACGAACGAAAGAAGCATGTGATAGTAAAAGCACATCAGCTATTCATTGAAAAGGGTTTCAGAGCTACCTCGATACAAGATATTTTGGATCATAGTGGAATATCTAAAGGTACATTTTATAACTATTTCCCTTCTAAAAGTGAACTGTTTAAGGCTGTTCTTCTAAATATTCAGGAGAATTATGAAAAGGAAAGAAATGAATTACTGCTTGGAGAAAGTCCAGAAGATATAGAGATATTTGTAAAACAATTGGATTTAATGATGCAATCCAATCGAAAAAATAAATTATTAATTCTAATTGAAGAAGTTATTTTTTCGAATGACGAAGATTTAAAGAAATTTATTCAGGAAATACAAATGATGTATGTAAACTGGATACATAATCGTTTTGTTGATTTATTTGGTAAAGAAAAAAGCCCATATTTATTGGACTGTACTATTCTTTTTTTTGGCATGCTCCATCAAATGCTTCGCTATAATTTCATGGATAATGGACCAAAATATCAAGGGATAGAGATAATCCGATATTGTATGGATAGAGTACAGCAAATTGTTAAGGACGTAAGTAAATCAGATGTGCAGTTATTGAATCCAGAGATATTAAAGGAGTGGTTATCGCAGACAACCGATCATACCAATGATTTTTTTGATGACCTGGTGCACCAATCGGAGGAATTGAAGAAAGAGATCATGCTAGTGTTACGTAAAGAAACGGATAAAATAAAGTACATACAGACGGTTGATTTTATTCTAGATGAGATAAAGGGAAGCAAAGTTCCGCGTTTGTTTTTAATTGAAAGTTTACTTATTTTTTTAAAGAAATGTTCGGAGTTAAAGAAATCCAAGGTGTTTGAGGATTATCAACGGCTTATAGAGAAGTATGTACTAGTATAAGAAGGGGCTTTCACGAGTACTGGAAGCTTTATATATTCTATTAAGTGTGTAACAATATTATCAAGAAAATATTCTATATAATGGAGGTTTTAAAATGAAGGTTGCATTAGCATCTGATCATGGTGGTATTCATATTCGTGAGGAAATACGAAAGTTATTAGAAGAGCTAGGCATTGAGTATGAGGATTTTGGTTGTAATTGTGAAGGATCTGTTGATTATCCGGACTATGCTTTACCTGTGGCAACAAAAGTAGCAAATGGGGAATTTGATCGTGGGATATTAATTTGCGGAACAGGTATTGGAATGAGTATTGCCGCTAATAAGGTAAAAGGGATCCGCTGTGCATTGGTTCATGATGTATTTAGTGCAAAGGCGACTCGTCAACACAATGATACGAATGTTTTGGCTATGGGTGAAAGGGTTATAGGCCCAGGTCTTGCTTTAGAAATTGCTAAAGTATGGTTAACTACAGAATTTGAGGGTGGAAGACATTCACGCCGAATTGAAAAAGTAACAAATTACGAAGAACAAAATTTATAATTGTTCCTATTGATCTTCTTTTTATAGCAAAGGCGCTACTTATAGTGAGGTGTTAGGATGGATAAGGATTTATTGCAGTGGGAAATACAATTGGAGCAAATCTTAAGTGATTTCTCATCTCAGGTTACTTTTAAAAAGGGGCAGGTATTAGTTGTTGGATGTTCCACTTCAGAAGTAATTGGCGAAAGAATCGGAACTGCAGGAAGTGATGATGTTGCTGCGATGATCTACAAGCATATGATTAGATTTGCATCCCAACATAGTCTATTTCTAGCATTTCAGTGCTGTGAGCATTTAAATAGGAGCCTGGTGATTGAACGGGAGATTGCTGAACGTAGAGGTTGGGAAGAAGTTAATGTGATTCCGGTTAAAACAGCTGGTGGTGCTATGGCTACCTATGCTTATCAGCATTTTAATGATCCAATGATTGTGGAATTTATTCAAGCTGATGCAGGTATAGATATTGGTGATACATTTATAGGAATGCATTTAAAGCATGTAGTTGTGCCTATAAGGGTAGTACAAAAATCAATTGGATCAGCCCATGTTACTCTTGCTACAACTCGACCTAAATTAATTGGTGGAGCAAGGGCAGTCTATAACAAAGCTCTTTCCTCGAACGATGGAAAATCATGCTAATAAAAAATATATTTTAACAACCATTTTGAATACATATTATATAGGGGAAATTTTATACTGAGCATATTTGTAGCATCGCAATGAACTTTTAAAAAAGCTTTCTTAAATAATTTAAGTTTTAAGAATTAAATAACTTGCCTGCAAGAAACTATGTTAAAATAGGTACGTATTTGACTATTTGTTGACGCAGGAGGGGACCAATATGAGTAAGATAGCAGGGCAGGACAAAGAAGTATATCTAGCAATTCAAGATGAACTAAAACGTCAGCAATCGAAAATTGAGTTGATTGCATCTGAGAACTTTGTAAGTGAAGCTGTAATGGAGGCACAAGGATCTGTATTAACAAATAAATATGCAGAAGGATATCCAGGGCGCCGTTATTATGGTGGCTGTGAATATGTAGATGTAGTTGAGGATTTAGCTAGAGATCGTGCAAAGGAAATTTTTGGTGCAGAACATGTAAATGTACAACCTCATTCAGGTGCACAGGCGAATATGGCTGTTTATTTTACCGTCCTTGAGCCAGGTGATACTGTTCTAGGTATGAATCTTTCTCATGGGGGTCATTTAACACATGGTAGTCCCGTTAACTTCAGTGGTGTACAGTATAACTTCGTGGAGTATGGCGTTGATGAACAAACCCATATGATTGATTATGAGGATGTATTGAGAAAGGCACGTGAGCATAAACCGAAATTAATCGTAGCTGGTGCAAGTGCGTATCCTAGAGTAATCGATTTTAAAAAGTTTCGTGAGATAGCAGATGAAATTGGTGCTTATTTAATGGTTGACATGGCGCATATTGCAGGTTTAGTTGCTGCAGGATTACACCCAAGCCCAGTGCCTCATGCAGATTTTGTTACAACAACAACACATAAAACATTACGTGGACCACGTGGTGGAATGATTTTATGTAAGGAAGAATTTGCCAAGAAAATTGATAAATCAATATTTCCTGGAATTCAAGGTGGTCCATTAATGCATGTTATTGCTGCGAAAGCAGTTGCTTTTGGAGAAGCTCTTCAGGACAGCTTTAAAGAATACTCTCAACAGGTAATTAATAATTCGAAACAACTTGGAGCTTCTTTAATGAAAGAAGGGTTAAACCTTGTTTCTAACGGAACAGATAACCATTTATTATTGGTTGACTTACGTTCTTTAGGCTTAACAGGAAAAGTAGCAGAAAAGGTTTTGGATGATATCGGAATTACTGTTAATAAAAATACCATTCCTTTTGATCCAGAAAGCCCTTTTGTAACGAGTGGAATTCGTATTGGAACGGCTGCTGTAACTTCTCGTGGATTTGGAATTGACGAAATGGATGAAATAGCTTCCATTATTGGAGATACGTTGAAGAATTATGAAAATGATGGGAAATTAGAAGAAGCACGCAAGCGTGTTGCTGCACTAACAGAGAAGTTCCCGCTCTATCCAGAAAAATAATAATATTATAATAGATAAAAAGGAGTTTATTCAATAAGGTCTTACCTTGAGAAGAGACTCCTTTTTCGTGTAGAATGGGAATGGTAAATCTGTCATGACGATAAAAGATAATAATAAAGGAGAGAACGAAATGGGAAACGTTTATGTAATTGACCATCCTCTAATTCAACATAAGTTAACTTATATAAGGGATAAACATACTGGAACAAAGGAATTTCGCGAACTTGTAGATGAAGTAGCAACACTTATGGCATTTGAGATCACAAGAGATATGCCACTACAAGAAATTGAAATTGATACACCTGTAAGTAAGGCAAAAGCTAAAATCTTGTCAGGTAAGAAAATTGGTATTGTACCTATTCTTCGAGCTGGGATTGGTATGGTAGATGGTGTCTTGAAATTAATTCCTGCTGCTAAGGTTGGTCATATTGGTTTATATCGTGACCCAAAAACATTAAAGCCAGTTGAATACTATGCTAAGCTTCCGAACGATGTGGAAGAAAGAGACTTTATCTTAGTTGATCCAATGCTGGCAACTGGTGGGTCTGCAGTTGAAGCGATTAATTCACTAAAAACACGTGGAGCTAAAAACATAAAATTTATGTGTCTAATTGCTGCGCCAGAAGGTGTCGATGCAATTAAAGAAGCTCATCCAGATGTTGATATCTATATTGCTGGATTAGATGAAAAATTAAATGAAAAAGGCTATATTGTTCCAGGCTTAGGAGATGCAGGAGATCGTTTATTCGGAACTAAATAGTAATGCCATGATACTCTATTCTAAAAAGGGGAAGGGATACATATATATAGAATCTTCCCCTAAAAAGGAGAAAATGACATGACAAAACCAATTAAAGTAATGACCATATTTGGCACAAGGCCGGAAGCGATCAAAATGGCACCTCTTGTATTAGAATTACAAAAGCATCCAGATTCCATTGAATCGATCGTAACTGTCACTGCGCAGCATCGACAAATGTTAGATCAAGTATTGGATATATTTAATATTAAACCAAACTACGATTTAAATATAATGAAAGACCGTCAAACCTTAAAGGATATAACAATAAAGGCTTTGGAGGGCCTTGATCGTGTCATGAAAGAGGCAAAGCCTGATATTGTTCTTGTACATGGGGATACAACAACTACTTTTGTTGCAAGTCTCTCAGCCTATTATAATCAGATTGTTGTTGGACATGTAGAAGCAGGATTAAGAACATGGAATAAATATTCCCCATTCCCTGAGGAGTTAAATCGTCAATTAACTGGTGTAATAGCTGATATACACTTTGCTCCAACTGATAAAGCAGCGAATAATTTACTAGATGAGAATAAAAAATCCGAAAGCATTTATATTACGGGAAATACGGCAATTGATGCGTTAAAAACTACCATCAAAAAAGATTATACTCATGATGTACTTGAAAAGCTTGGAGAAGACCGATTAATTCTACTAACAGCCCATCGAAGAGAAAATCATGGAGAACCAATGCGAAATATGTTTCGTGCAGTTAAGCGGTTAGTAGAAGAAAATTCGAATATTCAAGTGGTCTACCCGGTACATTTAAATCCTGTTGTACGGGAAGTAGCATCAGATATCTTGGGCAATGATCCGAGAATTCATTTAATCGAACCTTTGGATGTTATAGATTTTCACAATTTTGCTGAACGTGCACATTTAATATTAACGGATTCAGGGGGAGTTCAAGAGGAAGCACCATCATTGGGTGTTCCAGTTCTTGTTCTACGCGATACAACTGAGCGTCCTGAAGGCATTGAAGCAGGAACGTTAAAATTAGCAGGGGTAAATGAGGAAACTATTTACCAATTAGCTACGGAATTACTAACAGACCCTGTGGCATATGAGAAAATGTCTAAAGCAACCAATCCATATGGGGATGGACAAGCTTCTAAAAGAATTGTTGAGGCTATTCAATATCATTTTCATCAAAGGGAAAATAAACCCGAATCATTTAAGCCACTGTAAAAGACGGAGTAATCCGTCTTTTTTTTCTTTTATAATCTAGTTTCGTGTATATCACTTTCAGGGTGAGAGATGATAATGGAAAAAGATTAGGGGGAATTTTTTTTGTTGCGACGTTTATTTCTGCTTACTATCGTTTTACTTTGTTTGATTCCGCAAAAGGGTTTTGCCCAAAAATGGGTCTTTCCTTCCCTCCCTTCTCCTTCACCTGAAGAGAAAGCTATTATGATTTTTGCTACAAAGGGTCCACCTAATATTTCAGAAATAAAGACAGTTCTTAATCAATACCCTTCATCAAGTTTAAGAATGATATTTACACAAACTTTTGAGGGTTTTTCAGTCAGTGGGAAAAGAAAAGAATTACTCCAATTAGCACGCATGTATCAACCAAGATATTCTATGTTTGAAAACTCCATTTACACTGTAGATGCTGAGGTTAGCTCCCCTTTAGAAATCATTGGAGCGAAAAATGCGGCATCTTATACAGATTCAAAAGGACATCGTTTAACGGGTAAGGGAATCAGGATCGGTGTGATCGATACAGGAATTGATTATACCCATCCAGATTTAAAAGCGAATTATGGTGGTGGATTTGATTTAGTCGATAATGACAATAATCCGATGGAAACATTAGATCACCAAGGGAAACCTACTATTCATGGGACACATGTGGCAGGAATTATTGCTGCAAATGGTCAAATGAAGGGTGTGGCACCTGAAGCAAAAATATTTGCATATAGAGCATTGGGGGCAGGGGGAAGCGGAACAACTGAGCAAGTACTTTCAGCCATAGAACGAGCGGTTAAGGACAAGATGGATATTATTAATCTTTCATTGGGTTCAAATGTTAATGGACCTGATTTACCTATTAGCTTAGCACTTGATAAGGTTGTTGAAGAGGGGATTGTTGCTGTAACTTCTAATGGTAATTCTGGTCCTCATTTGTGGACGGTTGGCACTCCTGGAACTTCCTCTAAGGCAATATCCGTGGGTGCATCAACGCCAACATTGAGAATTCCCTTTCTAACAACGATTCGTTCTAATAAACCTATAAAAATTACTTCTTTAGTAGGAAGTAAAATGTGGAGCCTTGATAGGTCATATCTAATTGAAGAAGTTGGTCTAGGAAATAAAGAGGAAATGAAACAACTGCAAGGAAAGATTGCATTAATACAACGTGGTGGAATGACATTTACGGAGAAAGCTAAAAATGCTGAAAAGGCAGGAGCAGTTGGGGTGCTTATTTACAATAATACAAAAGGCAATTTCATGGGTAAAATTGAAGGAAGCCTCTCCATACCTGTTGGTGCTATTTCAAAAAAGGATGGTGAAAGTTTAATTAAGCAAGTAAACAAAAACAAAATTCTTGCCAAAACAATTTATAAAGAGGAAAAGGATCTATTAGCTGATTTTAGTTCGCGTGGTCCAGTTACTTCAAATTGGTCGATTAAGCCGGATATTATTGCTCCAGGGGTGTCCATTAAGAGCACGGTCCCTAATAACCGATACTTGGCACTTCAAGGAACAAGTATGGCTGCCCCTTATATTGCAGGAGCAGCTGCTTTAATTAAACAAGCACATCCAAAATGGACACCAACGGAAATTAAGGCGGCATTGATGAATACGGCCACACCCCTATACAATAATGGAGGAGCACGATATAAAGTATTCGAGCAAGGAGCAGGAAGGGTAAATATTGATAAAGCAATTCATACGGATACACTCGTAATCCCTGGCAGCCTATCATTCGGATTATTAACGAATCAATTTGATGAACGCCGTAAGGAAGTTGTTGTACAAAATATGAGTCAAACAACGAAGCAATACCGATTTCAGATTCCTCCAAATAATCTTTATGTAGATTGGAAGCTTCCATTATCATTTGAGCTAAAGCCAGGGGAAAAGAAAAAAATATCGATTAATGCATTTATTAAAAGAGAGTTTGAAAATAGGAATGAAATTATGGAAGGGGAACTTTCATTATTAGAAGCCAATGAAGAAATTAAGATACCTTATATTTTTATTAAAGAAGAACCATCGTATCCAAGGCTGATGGGCTTGACGATTGTACAAGGAGATCGACCCAATACTTATCGTTACGAAGTATACCTACCCATGGGAGCAGACGAATTTGGTATGGCACTTTTTGATCCTAAAACGTTGGATTTTAAGGGTTATTTAGATGTTGGAAATAACATTAGTCCGGGAATAAAAGAGAATCAATTAACTATACCGAATCAAGAAGGAGTTCGGCAATTGGTTGTTGTGGCTTTTGCGCGAAAAAATGGTTTTGAGGATAAAATATCTCAAACATTAAAATTTAAGACAGACTTGGATGGAAAAAAATAAATATGGAAAAGCCGTGGAAGAACAACTAAAATATAAGAGTATTAATAAGGACATACAGTGATCCTTTTATTAATTGAAAAACTAACTATTTCAAAATTTGATGATTTTGTGACAAATTTTGAATAGACCCTAGAGTACATGCGGTTTTTCATAGAAACCAATTGACATTGGTAATACCCTATTGTATGCTAACAGAGGGTGTTAAATGATAGGGTTTACAGTGTTTTTTCGACAATAAAAGACGCTTGTATACTCATCTTTAAACAAGGCAACTCTACGAGAAATCAAATGGAAAATTGTAAGTGTGATAAGAGTTAGAAGATTAGCTTTTTCCTATATGGTCGATTGAAGTCTACCATTCTTACTTTTACGGGATTTTTGGAGACCTTGGCTATAGTTGAGTTGATCCTCTTTAATGCTGAACCACTATTTTCATCGGACTACTCCTGGCTAACATGCTTTATGTTAAGCCTGCTTCATTCAGTCTGACATTTCTTTTCGGGAGAGATTAGAAAGATATGCCGGAACTCCAACTAATGTTTAATAGGCATCGTAAATACATGCTTTATCTTTTATCCCTATATATCTTAGGTTGGGGATTTACCCAATATCAATCTGTATTTTTAGGTTTGTTTTTTGGCACGACTATTAGCCTTTATAATCATTGGCTTATGGTTAGGCGAACTAAGAGATTTGGTGAAGCCGTAGAGACTGGAGGTAAATTTCGGTCTTTTGGAACTGTGACAAGAATGGTGGCAGCGGTCCTTGCGGTCATGGTAGCCACTCGTTATCCAGATCATTTTAATTTCTTATGTGTTATTTTGGGATTAATGACTTCATATGTCGTCATTATGATAGATTTTATTATTCATCATATTATACAATCACATAAATAGCAGGAAGTGAGGTGAATTTGATTGGAACATGAAGCGCCGTTATGGGAATTTATGGGGCTTACTTTTAACTTAGCAAACGTTTTAATGATTACAGTTGCCTCATTAATTGTATTTATTATTGCGCTGATCTCAACAAGGAAGTTAGCAATGAAGCCAACAGGTATGCAAAACTTCTTTGAATGGATTATGGATTTTGTTAAAGGCATTATTAAGAGTAACATGGATTGGAAAACAGGTGGAGCTTTTCACGTGTTAGGTATTACAGTTATTATGTATATCTTTGTTTCCAATATGCTAGGTCTTCCATTTTCAGTTGTGATAAATGGGGAGCTTTGGTGGAAATCACCAACTGCAGATCCAACTGTTGCTTTAACGCTAGCCATAATGATTGTTGGATTAACTCATTTTTATGGTGTTAGGCAAAAAGGATTTGGTGGGTATTTAAAAGGTTTTAAAGAACCATTTGCGTTTATGATTCCTTTCAAAATTATTGAGGAATTTTCAAACACATTAACATTAGGTCTCCGTCTTTACGGAAACATCTATGCAGGTGAGATTTTATTATCACTTCTAGCAGGTGGACTTGCAACTGGAGTAGGTGGAACAATTGCCGCTATTATTCCAACACTTGCATGGCAAGGCTTTTCAATCTTTATCGGTTCAATTCAAGCATTTATTTTCACAATGTTAACGATGGTTTATATGGCCCACAAAGTGAGTCACGACCATTAATATATTTTTTTTTCGTAATTCATTATCTTATAAAAACTTTTTATACAATTAAAGGAGGAACTTTATAATGAGTTTGGGTGTAATCGCAGCAGCAATTGCTATCGGTTTAGGTGCACTAGGTGCAGGTATTGGTAACGGTCTTATTGTATCTCGTACAGTTGAGGGGATTGCTCGTCAACCTGAAGCACGTGGTATGCTTCAAACAACTATGTTTATCGGGGTTGCATTAGTTGAAGCCCTTCCGATTATCGCAGCGGTAATCGCGTTCATGGTTGTTAATAAATAGTTTTAACATTCCTAAATGGCGAAGATCATTCTGATAGAACCTTCGCCATTGCTTTATGTTAGACTACCGAATGATATTCTACTGTACTTAGGGTAACAAGTATAGCAGATATACGAGAATAAATACGAATAATATGCATGTTTCTATAGAAAGCTTATCCATTTAAACTGGATAGGTATTGACTCTTTGAAGGGAGTGAATAACGGTGACAACAAGTAGTTTAGTACTTGGATCAGCTGATCATCCGTTTTTAAATACGGGAGATATTGTGTTCCAGCTGGTCATGTTTATCATACTGTTAATCTTATTAAAGATATTTGCTTGGGGCCCATTAATGGGAATCATGAAGCAACGTGAAGAACATGTTGCAAATGAAATTGAGACAGCAGAAAAAAGTCGTGCTGAAGCAAGCAAATTACTAGATGAACAACGTGAATTACTAAAAGAAGCTCGCCATGAAGCACAAGGATTAATTGAAAATGCTAAAAAACAAGGTGATCTTCAACGTGAAGAAATTATAAATACAGCAAGAGCTGAAGCCAATCGCTTAAAAGAAAGTGCGAAAATTGAAATCGAACAACAAAAGGAACAAGCAGTTTCCGCATTACGTGAACAAGTGGCATCCCTTTCTGTTCTAATTGCTTCTAAAGTGATTGAAAAGGAAATTACTGTTGACGATCAAGAAAAGCTTATTAATGACTATATTCAAGAGGCAGGAGAAAAACGATGAGTAACAACGCAGTTGCAAAACGTTATGCTACCGCGCTTTTTGAGCTTGCAAATGAGCAAAATCTTTTAGAACTTATCCAAGGAGAACTTCGTGAAATAAAGAAGTCAATTAAGGATAACCCAGAATTGATTAATCTTTTAAAATTACCTAAGCTTTCTTCAGATAAAAAGAAACAGGTTATTAAAGAGATTTTTCAATCTACTTCACCGCTGGTTGTAAATACACTAATGTTATTGTCTGACCGACATCGTGTGGACGAAATAACTAGTGTTGCAGATGAGTTTATTGAACTTGCTAATAGCAATCGTGGGATTGCAGAGGCAACTGTATATTCAATTAGACCGTTAACGGCTAGTGAAAGTGCTGCAATATCATCTGTTTTTGCACAAAAAGTTGGTAGAGTTTCATTAAATATTGAAAATATCATCGATACGGAATTACTTGGTGGAGTGAAAATTCGTATTGGTAATAAAATATTTGACGGTAGTCTACGTGGTAAATTAGACCGTCTAGAACGTAGTTTAATAAGTTAAGCTCTTTTTAAACCTTTATTCCTGTACAAGATAAAGGTTTGAATGGGTAATCGCTTTCCATACTCTGGTATGTAGTTAAGAGCTTGAAATCAAATCTATTAAAGTAATATCTATGCGAAAATAGTCGTTATTAAATTTTAACATGAGGGGTGAAATTCATGAGCATTAAAGCTGAAGAAATCAGCGCGCTGATAAAAAAGCAAATTGAAAACTATCAGTCTGAAATGAAGGTTAGCGATGTTGGTACTGTTATTTCGATCGGTGACGGTATCGCTCGTGCTCATGGTCTCGACAATGCTATGTCTGGTGAGCTTGTAGAGTTTTCAAACGGAGTTATGGGCCTTGCTCAAAACTTGGAAGAGAACAATGTAGGTATCATTATTTTAGGACCATATACTGATATTCGTGAAGGTGACGAAGTTCGTCGTACAGGTAGAATTATGGAAGTACCTGTTGGTGAAGAATTAATTGGCCGTGTAGTTAACTCATTAGGGCAACCTGTTGATGGATTGGGGCCAATAAACACTTCAAAAACACGTCCGATTGAAAAGAAAGCTCCGGGAGTAATGGCTCGTAAATCTGTACATGAACCATTACAAACAGGTATTAAAGCGATTGACGCACTTGTTCCAATTGGACGCGGTCAACGTGAATTAATCATTGGTGACCGTCAAACTGGTAAAACAACAGTTGCAATTGATGCAATTATTAACCAACGCGATCAAGATATGATTTGTATCTATGTAGCGATTGGTCAAAAAGAATCTACAGTTCGTAGTACTGTAGAAACTCTTCGTAAGCATGGTGCATTAGATTATACAATTGTTGTAACAGCTTCGGCGTCACAACCATCTCCATTGCTATACTTAGCTCCTTATACTGGGGTAACAATGGGAGAAGAATTCATGTACAACGGCAAGCATGTTTTAATTATTTATGATGATCTTTCAAAGCAAGCTGCTGCTTATCGTGAACTTTCCTTGTTATTACGTCGTCCTCCAGGTCGTGAGGCATATCCAGGGGATGTATTCTACTTGCATTCACGTTTATTAGAGCGTGCTGCTAAGCTGAATGATGAATTAGGTGGAGGTTCAATTACTGCTCTACCATTTGTTGAAACACAAGCAGGGGATATCTCTGCATATATTCCGACAAACGTTATTTCAATTACAGATGGTCAAATCTTCTTACAATCAGACTTATTCTTCTCAGGTGTACGTCCTGCGATCAATGCGGGTCTATCTGTATCTCGTGTAGGAGGATCAGCGCAAATTAAGGCAATGAAAAAGGTATCTGGTACACTACGTCTAGACCTTGCTTCATTCCGTGAACTTGAATCCTTTGCACAGTTCGGTTCGGATTTAGATGCAGCTACACAAGCTAAATTAGCTCGTGGACAACGTACAGTTGAAGTATTGAAACAAGATTTAAATAAACCAATTAAAGTAGAAAAACAGGTAATGATTCTTTATGCATTAACTAAAGGCTTCTTAGATGACATTCCTGTTCAAGATATTGTTCGTTTTGAGTTAGAATTCTACACTTGGTTAGATGCAAACCGTGCAGAATTATTAAGTCAAATTCGTACTACAGGTGGATTACCTGCTGATGAAGATATGGCTTCGGCGATTAATGAATTTAAAAAGACTTTTTCTAAATCTGAATAATACTGTTTGAAAATAGATGTAACCTTTTAGCCTTCGCTGTTAATTAGGATGAAATCCTTAATCGTGAAGGCCTACTTAAAACAAGGGTGGTGAGATTTAGTGGCATCCTTACGTGATTTAAAATCTCGTATTAATTCGACGAAAAAAACTAGCCAAATAACAAAGGCAATGCAAATGGTATCTGCATCTGCTTTAAATAGAGCTGAAATGAATGCAAAATCTTTCGTTCCATATATGGAAAAAATCCAAGAGGTAGTTGCAAGTATTGCTCTTGGAAGTAAAGATGCAACGCATCCTATGCTCCTAACTCGTCCTGTCAAAAAGACTTGTTATTTGGTAATTACCTCCGATCGTGGTTTGGCAGGAGCGTATAACAGTAGTGTATTGAAGTTAGTTCATAATAAAATTCTCGAAAGACATCGTTCTAAGGATGAATATGTCATTGTAGCAATTGGACGTGTAGGTACTGATTATTTCAGAAATCGTGATATGAACGTAGTACTAGATGTAATTGGTCTTCCTGATCATCCATCATTTGCAGATATTGTAAAAATAACAAATAAAACAGTTAGCATGTTTGCAGATGGTACGTATGATGAACTTTACATGTATTACAACCATTTCGTAAATGCAATCAGTCAAGAAGTCACAGAGAAGAAGCTATTGCCACTTACTGATATTGCATCATCTAATAAGTTGATTTCGTATGAGTTCGAACCATCTGCTGAAGAAATTCTTGAGACTTTACTTCCTCAGTATGCAGAGAGTCTTATATACGGAGCATTGTTAGACGGAAAGGCAAGTGAGCATGCAGCTCGTATGACTGCAATGAAAAATGCAACTGATAATGCAAAGGAATTAATTGATTCATTAACACTTTCTTATAACCGTGCACGTCAAGCAGCCATCACACAAGAAATAACTGAGATTGTTGGTGGAGCAGCTGCACTTGAATAGACTGAAAAATGATTGTTTAAAAGAGGCTTTTACTAAAGCTTTCTCTAATGCAAGATAGGAGGGAAAATGATGAACACTGGACGCGTTCTTCAAGTAATGGGTCCGGTTGTTGACGTCAAGTTTGATAACGGTCAACTTCCAGATATTTATAATGCGTTAAAAATTCAATATAAAGCCCAAACTGCAACTGAGGTTGATATTGATTTAACTTTAGAAGTTGCACTTCACTTAGGTGATGATTCTGTACGTACGATTGCTATGGATTCGACAGACGGTGTCCAACGTGGAATGGATGTACTTGACAGTGGTGCACCAATTTCTGTTCCAGTAGGTGACGTAACTCTTGGTCGTGTATTCAACGTATTAGGTGAAGCAATTGACTTAAATGGTGAAGTTCCTGCAGATGCACGTCGTGATCCGATTCATCGTACAGCACCAAGTTTTGAACAGCTTTCAACAGAAGTTGAAATTCTCGAAACAGGTATTAAAGTAGTTGACTTACTTGCTCCATATATTAAAGGTGGTAAGATTGGTCTCTTTGGTGGTGCCGGTGTAGGTAAGACTGTATTAATTCAAGAGTTAATTAATAATATTGCCCAAGAACATGGTGGTATTTCTGTATTCGCTGGTGTAGGAGAGCGTACTCGTGAGGGGAATGACCTTTACTGGGAAATGACAGATTCTGGTGTTATTAAGAAAACAGCAATGGTCTTTGGTCAAATGAATGAGCCACCAGGTGCACGTATGCGTGTTGCTTTAACTGGCTTAACAATGGCGGAATATTTCCGTGATGTACAAGGTCAAGACGTGCTTCTATTTATTGATAATATTTTCCGTTTCACGCAAGCAGGTTCAGAGGTATCTGCCCTTTTAGGACGTATGCCTTCTGCGGTTGGTTATCAACCAACACTTGCAACTGAAATGGGTCAATTACAAGAACGTATTACATCTACAAATGTAGGTTCAGTTACATCGATTCAGGCAATTTACGTTCCTGCCGATGACTATACAGATCCGGCTCCGGCAACAACATTTGCTCACTTAGATGCAACAACAAACTTAGAGCGTAAACTTTCTGAAATGGGTATTTACCCTGCGGTAGATCCACTTGCATCTACATCCCGTGCACTTTCACCTGAGATTGTAGGTGAAGAGCATTATAATGTAGCTCGTCAAGTTCAACAAACATTACAACGCTATAGAGAATTACAAGATATTATCGCTATTTTAGGTATGGATGAGTTAAGTGATGATGACAAACTTATTGTTGCTCGTGCTCGTCGTATCCAGTTCTTCTTATCCCAGAACTTCCATGTAGCTGAACAATTTACAGGTCAAAAAGGGTCTTATGTACCTGTAAAAGAAACAGTTAAAGGATTCAAAGAAGTACTTGAAGGTAAATACGACCATCTTCCAGAGGATGCTTTCCGTCTTGTTGGTTCCATTGAAGATGTTATCAAACAAGCTAAAGAGATGGGCGTAGAGGTATAATAAGGGACCAGGAGGATCAAAAATGAAGACATTAAAAGTCAGTATTGTCACTCCAGACGGCCCAGTGTATGATTCTAATGTTGAAATGGTAAGTACAAAAGCCCAAAGTGGTGAATTGGGTATTTTGCCGGGACATATTCCAATGGTTGCACCACTTCAAATCGGTGCTGTACGACTAAAAAACGGCAATAACACTGAGCTAGTAGCAGTAAGCGGTGGGTTTCTTGAAGTACGTCCAGAGCAAGTAACCATTTTAGCTCAATCAGCTGAAAAGGAAGAAAGCATTGATATTGAACGTGCGAAAGAAGCTAAGTCACGTGCAGAAAGTCGCATTCAATCAAACCAAGCAGATATTGATCAAGTGCGTGCAGAATTAGCATTAAGACGTGCAGTCAACCGGATTAATGTTTACGAACATCGCTTCTAAATTGCTTAAAACACCTTCTGATAGTTTCTGTCAGAAGGTGTTTTTAAAAAAGTATTTATTTCTTGTTGCTTGCAATGTTTTATAGTCATTCAAAGGAACAAAAAATAGATTGCTTTGAAAATGAAAGGATGTAAAAAAGTAATGGATGTAAGCTTTGGTCAACAAGCATTAACTAATATTATTTCACATTTGTTTTTTATATGCCTTACATTTTGGGCATTAGGCGCATTAAATTTTGAAAAGCTATTAAAGCCTAATCGTGTATTGCAGGCTAGACTCTTATACATTTTCATCACCATTGCAATAGGTTCTTCAATTAGTAATTTCTTTTTAGACTATCTACTTTGGTCCAGGCAGCTTCCTCTTATTCTTGATTTCGTCATTAATTTGTAATAAATAGACCAACTTTCCTATTTTCAAATGAATAAATATTGATTATGATTTGATTTAATGTTGTCATTTTAGTGTTACTTTTTCAGTGGAAAAACGTCTAAATAGTGATACTAAAAATAGCTGTATGGCAACGTTTGAGGGACTTAAAATGTCCAACATTTTCAGCTGAGTTTAATAAATAAGAGCTGATAACCATTGTCAAAAGATGACGACTTTTCCCAAGTATGTACTCTTCTCTACTGGTAAAGACTTTTACTAAGGAGAGGGGAATTTAATATGAAAAAAAATATGACTTACTTTCTAGTTATTGGAATTATTATTTGTTTTGTATTTGTCATTATTGGGAATAAGATGGTATCTGCTACAGTTACTACCGATTTAGAAAAATTGGCTGAAGCGATCAAAAATGAAAAAGGGAAGATAACTGGATGGTCTCTATATACAAGAGAAACCATTGATATTTCCTCTAATGAGGAGTGGTTAGCTCAGGTTCAAAGAGTAAAAAAACAATATCCCGCTTATGATTGGAAGTTAAGTACTGAAAATGATGAATTAAAAGCAATTGGTTTTTCAAAAAAAAGGGATTATGTCGAAACAATAAAAATATTGTCGACCCCAACAAAAAATCAACCGCAATCGTATTTAATATATGAGGTTAAAGGAACTGTTTGGAATAATCAAATTGGGATAAAAATCAATAAAAGAATCAGTGAAAAAATGGAAGTTTTATTTAAACAGAAACCTGTAGTTTTCTCTTGTATTAAAGGCGAATTCAGTGATAAAATTGATAAGGTTTTATCCTCAAAATTATCTAATTTAATGACAAGCTTAAAAGCTAAAGAAGAAGAAGCATTGATGGAAAAAGATTTTTATTCTATTTCTGCCTATTCATCAAAATTAGAGCAATCAATTCCTACTAGGAATCATTCGATGAATATGCAAATTGGCTTAAGAAAAAAAGGATTGGGCGCCAATACGAGCATTGTAATTGGCACACCTATCATAACGATTGAATATTAATATAGAGAAAATGGACGCGGAGGGGAATACTTTTGGAAAAAATCATCGTCCGCGGCGGAAAAAGGCTTAACGGTACGGTTCAAGTTGAAGGTGCAAAAAATGCTGTACTGCCTGTTATCGCTGCATCATTGTTAGCTAGTGAAGGAATAAGTGTTATTCGTGATGTACCATCACTCTCCGATGTATATACAATTAGTGAAGTGTTACGCTATTTGAATGCCGAAGTAACGTTTCAAGAAAATAAAATTACTGTAGATGCATCAAGAGAGTTATTAATTGAGGCTCCATTTGAGTATGTACGTAAAATGCGTGCTTCTGTACTTGTTATGGGACCATTATTAGCAAGAACAGGAAGAGCTCGTGTAGCATTACCTGGTGGTTGTGCAATAGGATCAAGACCGATTGATTTACATCTTAAAGGTTTTGAGGCTATGGGTGCTAAAGTTAAGGTAGGAAATGGTTTTATAGAGGCTGAATCAGAAGGGCGTTTACGTGGGGCAAAGATTTATTTAGATTTCCCAAGTGTTGGTGCTACGCAAAATATTATGATGGCTGCAACTTTAGCTAATGGAGTAACTACTCTTGAAAACTGTGCAAAGGAACCAGAAATCGTAGATTTAGCAAATTATCTAAATAAAATGGGTGCGGTCGTCAAGGGAGCAGGAACTGGTACCATTCGTATTGAAGGTGTAGAACGACTATATGCTGCTGATCACACGATTATCCCTGATCGAATCGAAGCAGGTACGTTTATGATCGCTGCTGCTATTACAGGAGGGAATGTACTTGTAAAAGGAGCAGTTCCTGAGCACTTAACATCATTGATTGCTAAGCTTGAGGAAATGGGTGTAGTGATCATTGAAGAAGATCAAGGCTTACGAGTTATTGGTCCAGAGAAGCTCAAAGCAGTAGATATTAAAACAATGCCACATCCAGGATTTCCAACGGATATGCAATCACAGATGATGTCTTTACTAGTCGTTGCAGAGGGTACTGGAATGATAACGGAAACGGTATTTGAAAACAGATTTATGCATGTTGAAGAGTTTCGTCGGATGAATTCTGATATTAAAATAGAAGGACGTTCTGTAATAATCAATGGTCCGTGTCAGCTTCAAGGTGCAGAAGTGTCAGCTACTGATTTACGCGCTGCTGCAGCTCTAATTATTGCTGGCCTAAGGGCAGAAGGTTATACAAGAGTGACAGAACTTAAACATTTAGATCGAGGTTATTTAAATTTCCATAATAAATTAGCTGCACTAGGAGCAGATATTGAACGTGTTAATGATGAAGTAGAAATTTCAAATGACTCGAAACAATTTCTTTCAGAACAGATTTAAACCAATAGAAAATTTTCATAATGGTTATTGGCCTCTTGAAGGAGCAAAGATTATTTGCATGGTGCAAAATAATCTTTGCTCTTTTTTGTTGTCCACTAAATGATATAGTTTCGTTTGTAGTGTATAAAGACTGTTTATACCATCTAGGTCAAAAAAGCAGAATATGATGTAATGGTTTGTATGCTTAAGGAAAAATAAAAATAGCTCATCCTTATTCCTACCGAGACAGAATAAATGGTTTTCCGCAAGTGTTTGTTTTAGCCCTGAAAGTACGAGAATTACTTGTCATAAAAGCTTGTCCATCTCCATATGAATGGAATGTAGTGTATAAAAATATAGGAGGCATCAAGCATGAAGCAATATAAACTCATTATACTTATTACAGTCCTAGTTCTAGTCGTATCCTTCACCATTCCAACCCTACTTGTACTTCCCTACTCTTCCGGAAAAGCAAGTGGAAAGCTTGATGACAATGTAAAAAAACCAAAATCAAATATTGTTACACCATCCATAGAGGTGTCAGTATATCGCGATCAAAGTCAAAAAGTTGAAACATTGCCTCTTGAAGAATATGTTGTAGGCGTTGTAGCCTCGGAGATGAATGCTGACTTTGAAGAAGAAGCGTTAAAGGCTCAAGCTTTAGCTGCAAGGACGTTTATTATTAGGCATCTGTTACTAGGTGGGAATAGTGACCTTCCTGAAGGGGCTAATATTACAGACACGATCAGTGATCAAGTCTTCAAAAATAAAACTGAGTTAAAAAAACAATGGGGAGATGAATATAATTGGCGATTAAAAAAGATTACAGATGCAGTAAAAGCAACATCTGGTGAAATATTAACATATAACGGAACGCCAATTGATGCCGTATTTTTCTCTACAAGTAATGGATTTACTGAAAACTCTGAGGAGTATTGGTCTAGTGCTATCCCTTATTTAAAAAGTGTAGAAAGCCCTTGGGATAAAAATTCACCAAAATTTCAAAGCCAAAAAACAATTAGTGTCACTGATTTTGAAAGTCAGTTGGGTGTCAAACTTAATGGAACAGATATTGGGGCTATTACATCATTAACAAAAGGGAAACGAGTCAGCACGGTTATGATAGGGGGAAAGCAGTTTACTGGAAGAGAAGTTCGTAGTAAGTTAAATTTGCGATCATCTGATTTTCAATGGATTAGAAAAGGGGATAATATAATTATAACAACGAAGGGTTACGGACATGGAGTGGGAATGAGCCAATATGGAGCAAATGGAATGGCTGAAAAGGGGAAGAACTATAAAGAAATTGTAAAGCATTACTACCAAGGTGTTCAAATTGATTCTACTAAACCGTTTCTAGAAAAAGTAACAGCGAAAAAATAATAGAAATGAAAAATAGCTTGTAAAGTCTACAAGCTATTTTTTGTTGTCAAAATGACCATTTTATTAAGGGCTTTCCTCAAACAATATTGCAAAATAGGTATACTAGTAAATATCTGCTAAGAACGCTAAACTCCGCATTTCACTGAGATAAGAGCTACCAACCCTTCTATCCTTTATTAGGTTTAAAAGCCCTCAGTAGGCATATACAAAAGCAACAAACTATATGAAAAAGCCTTTAATAAAAAATGCATATTTTTAATAACTATGTCGAATACTAAAGACTTTAAATTTTTTTTCGAAATAATGTATATATTTGCTCATTTGTGTTCAAAATGGTTGCTGAGGTGATGAAAATGAGAGAGGAAGAAAAGAAACTAACTTCTCGAAAAAAAGGTACAAAAAACTTTTTTAAAAAGCGTTGGGTTTATCCTGCTATTTATCTAGCAAGTGCTGCATTAATCATTACAGCAATCTTTTGGTACCAATCAGCAGGAAATCAATCAGCAAAGGATGAATTTGGCTATCAAGGGGATAAACTAGGCAAAGATGGATATAAAAATCCTGCGGTTGAAGTAAACAAATCTGTAGAAAACTTCAAGTGGCCCGTAAAAAATGAAAAGCAGGCCCAAATTGAAAAAGAATTCTATGACGCAAATGCATCAGAAGAGAAGCAAGAGGCGGCAATGATAGTTTATGGATCAACTTATGAACCAAATCGTGGTATTGATATTACGATGAAGGACAAAAAGGAATTCCAAGTAGCAGCTGCATTAAGTGGTACAGTTTCTAATATACAAAATGATGATTTATTAGGAAATGTAATAGAAATTAAGCATGATGATGGTGTTGTGACTCAATATCAATCGGTTAAAGACATTAAAGTAAGTGTTGGAGATAAAGTAAAGCAAGGTCAAGTAATTGCTACCTCCAATACTAGCCAATTAAACCAAGAGGCTGGGACACACTTGCATTTCGAAATTAGAAAAGATAATGTTCCGGTAAATCCTGTATCTTATTTTGGAGAACCACTTTCTTCCATTAAAGAAGTCATGAAGGAAAATGTGAAGGAAGAGCAAAATAATGAAAATGTAAATGGAGAAGCCGACGAAAGCCAATCCAATTCATTGGATGGCGAAAATAAGAAAAATGATGCATTGGATCAAACAGAAAACAAAGATTCACAAGGATAACAACTAAAAAAAAAGGGGAGATACCCCTTTTTTTATTTGGAAATAAAACTACATAATATAAACGGTTTTGTTATATTTTTCAGAAATATTTACATTAGTCTTGTCCTTATTATTGTTTTTGTGCATATATTTTTATCCAAGCTAATAAAATGTTACAAACTTGACAAAAACAAAGAGAGGTTTGAGGTGAGGAATCGTTAACCCATTTCCTATAGATATAGTTGCGTACTTGATTAGTCATTGTAAAATGGAAAGTTATTAATAACTTTCTGCCGCTTTTGAGAATTTATTTATGAAATTGCAAATCTCACACGCGGGAACTAGCATATTCATTATAAGAGCGAGTCTCATTTCGCACTTCTCACACATCCAATTTAGGGAGGGCGAGCGGTGTGCACGATTACATCAAAGAGAGAACTATCAAGATTGGAAAGTATATCGTGGAGACGAGAAAAACAGTTCGCGTCATTGCGAAGGAGTTTGGCGTGTCCAAAAGTACTGTCCACAAAGATTTAACTGAACGATTACCAGAAATAAATCCTGAACTTGCTAATGAGGTAAAAGAAATATTAGATTATCATAAATCAATTCGCCATCTTCGTGGTGGAGAAGCCACGAAACAAAAATATAAAAAGGAAGAATTACAAAGTAATTAATAAATGGGGAAGCAATCTAATAAGGTTGCTTCTTAATTTATATAGTGGACTCTGTAGAACTAGTAGATAATCTATATGATCAATAATGTTTTAAAATTATTTCGAAAAAATATAGAATAGGTGCATTTTCCTATTGATAAAGGAAAAGTTTCATAAAAATTTTCCAAATTTTAAACATAAATTTATGACAATACATTCCTAATATCGACAAAAATATGCTAGAATATTAACTTAGGGAAATAAAAAATTTTGTACATATAAAACTTTACATAAATAAAAAAAAATCGCAGGAAAGATGATGGAAGGAGCTTCATTTCATGTTTGCAAAGGATATTGGAATTGACTTAGGAACGGCAAATGTATTGATCCACGTAAAAGGGCAAGGAATTGTATTAAATGAGCCATCAGTAGTAGCTATCGATAAAAATATTAATAAAGTTTTGGCAGTTGGAGAAGAAGCACGTAGGATGGTCGGAAGAACACCAGGAAATATTGTTGCCATTCGTCCATTGAAAGATGGAGTTATTGCAGATTTTGATGTAACCGAAACCATGCTAAGACATTTTATCAATAAGCTAAATGTGAAGGGGTTCTTATCAAAACCAAGAATTCTTATTTGCTGCCCAACGAATATCACAAGTGTTGAACAAAAGGCAATTAGAGAAGCTGCTGAAAAAAGTGGCGGTAAAAAGGTTTACTTGGAAGAGGAACCAAAAGTAGCAGCCATTGGTGCAGGAATGGATATATTTCAGCCTAGCGGGAATATGGTCGTAGACATCGGTGGTGGTACGACAGATGTTGCGGTACTCTCTATGGGGGATATTGTTACGTCAGCATCTATTAAGATGGCAGGGGATAAATTTGATAATGAGATTCTTCAATATATTAAGAAGGAATACAAGCTCTTAATCGGTGAGCGCACAGCGGAAAATATAAAGATAAATATTGGAACTGTCTTTCCTGGTTCTAGACATGAAGAGATGGAGATTCGCGGTCGTGATATGGTAACTGGTCTTCCGAGAACAATTACTGTTAATTCAAAAGAGGTTGAGTTAGCCCTACGAGAATCTATATCTGTAATTGTTCAGGCAGCTAAAAATGTATTAGAGAAGACTCCTCCTGAGCTATCAGCTGATATTATTGATCGTGGTGTCATTTTAACTGGTGGTGGAGCCTTACTACACGGTATTGATCAATTACTTTCAGAAGAGTTAAAAGTGCCTGTATTAGTAGCTGAAGAGCCTATGGATTCTGTTGCAATTGGTACTGGTATTATGCTTGAGAACATGGACAAAATTGCAAAAGGAAGAATCATTTAATATACAGTAGATGAATGAAGAGGTGTAACTTATATGCTAAGGGGTTTTTATACTGCTGCATCAGGAATGATAACACAGCAAAGAAAAACAGATTTACTTACTAATAATATGGCTAATGCAAATACACCCGGATTTAAGAGTGATCAATCAATGATTCGAGCATTTCCTGAAATGCTTTTGCAGAGACTTGATTCAAAAAGCTTACCAGTAAATAACTCGTTATCACTATCTAAGTTTCAACCAATTGGTGGATTAAATACTGGGGTTTACATGCAGGAAACGATTCCTAAGTTTTTACAAGGTGATTTAAAAGAGACGGAATTAAAAACAGATTTAGCACTTATAGATTTAAATGGGAATACAAGCTCATCATTTTTTAAAGTTCAGGATGCTAGTGGACAAGTAAAATATACACGTAATGGGAATTTTACAATTGATTCAGATGGCTTTTTAACTACAGCTAGTGGCCTTTATGTATTAAATGACCAGAACAGACCCATTCAATTACCTGATGATCAATTTACTGTGAGTAATAGCGGGGTAATAACTTCTAATGGTAACCAAGTAGGTAGATTAGGGATTGCATATACCAATAATCCAGATGCCCTTATGAAAGAAGGCGACGGATTATATCGTACAGAGAACGAGGAACAACTTCCAAACGCTGTAGATAATCAATTCCGTATTCAACAAGGATATATAGAGAGATCGAATGTTGATGTATCACAAACAATGACAGAAATGCTCTCTGCTTATCGGTCGTTTGAAGCCAATCAGAAGGTATTACAGGCATATGACCGGAGTATGGAGAAAACGGTAAATGAAATAGGAAGAGTGAATGGCTAATAGAATGCAATGTGAGGGAATATAACTGTGAATAGATCAATGATTGTCGCATCGAATACAATGAACCAATTGCAAAAACAACTTGACATCATTAGTAATAATCTTGCTAATATTGATACAAATGGCTTCAAAAAAAGAGAAGCTACATTTACCGACCTTTTAGCTCAATCATTTAATAATCAACCGAATAAGAATGAGGAAATAGGGAGATTAACTCCTAATGAAATACGTGTAGGTGTCGGGGCTAAGCTTGCACAGTCACAAATGGTGACAAAACAGGGAAGCTTAAAACAAACGGGTAGACCTTTAGATATTGCCTTTACTAATGAGAGTCAATATATGAAAGTATTAGTTGATAATAATGGAGAAGGTAATATTCGTTATACTCGTGACGGTGCACTATATTTATCACCGATAAATCAAAATGAGATGCTTCTAGTTAATAGTGAGGGCTATCCAGTTTTAGACGAAAATAACCAAATGATTTCGATTAGTGGGAATAGTAGTCAATATACATTTTCAGCTGACGGAAGGTTTGAAGTGACCTTAACGAATGGACAAAAGCAGGAATTTAATCTTGGAATTGTTTCCGTTAAGAAGCCTCAGTTTCTAGAACAGATGGGCGAGAATTTACTTGGAGTACCTGCAAATGCTGGGGCGACGGTTAATGACATCCTAACCGAACTAGTTGGACCATTGAGAAATCAAGTTTCGATTCAACAAGGATCTCTAGAAGGTTCAAATGTTAATTTAAGTAAAGAAATGACAGACTTGATTAATGTTCAACGATCCTATCAATTTCAATCTAAAGCAATTTCGTTATCTGATCAGATGATGGGTCTAGTTAACGGAATTCGTTAACGAGGTTCAGTTTAAAGGGGTTTTTTCAATGATGGAAAAGGAAATCCACGAAAGTCCGAAAACTCGTGAACAATTAAAAAAAGAAAAGTTAAAAAACAAGCCATCAATGAAGGAAAAGCGAAAAATTCGCATTCGCCTTATCCCTATTTGGTTAAGAATAATAATTGTTGTCATAGCTTTGGTTGCTAGTTTACTTGCGGGTGTTGTTGTTGGCTATGGGGTGATTGGTGATGGAAATCCGATGGATGCGTTGAAAAAGTCAACCTGGACCCATATAATTGATTTAGTGAAAAAAAAGTAGGAAAGGATGATTCCTTTCCTTTTTAAGTTTACCTTTTAAAAATGGCTGTTTCCGAATAATTTGGCATTTGCAAAAAACCAACTGCCGGCTTCTACATTCTATAAAGGATTCAGTTCAGCGAATCTTATGGGGTTTGTAGCTCTTTCCTCAAAGAAATGAAAGGTGTCGTAGTCTGTAGCCAATATTTCTTTAGGTAATACTTTACTTAATTAGTTATATGTTTGTGAAAAGAGCCTAAAAAAATCTATCATGAATAAAGGAGATTATTGTAATGTTAGATATTAAACAAATAAAAGAGATTATACCGCATCGTTATCCATTTTTACTAGTTGATCGGATTTTAGAAGTTGAAGAAGGAAAGAGTGCGGTAGGGATTAAAAATGTAACAGGCAATGAGGATTTTTTTAATGGACATTTTCCGGAATATCCAGTTATGCCGGGTGTTTTAATTGTAGAGGCACTTGCACAAGTAGGTGGAGTTGCGATGTTAAAAAAAGAAGAAAATCGTGGAAAACTTGCTTTCTTTACTGGTATAGATAAATGCCGATTTAAGCGCCAGGTTAAGCCTGGTGATCAATTAAGACTAGAGGTAGAGATGATCCGTTTTAAAGGGCCAATTGGCAAGGGAAAGGGCATTGCAACTGTAAACGGTGAGCTTGTTTGTGAAGCAGAAATGATGTTTGCATTAGAGAAATAATTGAAAGGAGAGATCTGTTTTGAGGCAGATCTCTCTTTTTATATTTTTTTATTTATAAAGGCTATTTAGGTAAAGTTTTTGACTATACATATAGGTTGAATATCGTTAATTCCCTTCATACTAATGAAACACGAGCTGCAAACTTTTTTAAAAGGTGTATAAGAATGGTTGTAGAGTTTTTATAAAGCAACAAACTATACGAAGATAGCCCCATTTGTATTTTGCTACTAAAGTATTGAATGGAGTTATGGCAATTGGGAATAGTAATATCAGGTCATAAATTAAATTCATAATGAAGAACATTTGGAAGGGGATTAGCGAAATGACAAAGTTCATGAAACTATTTGGTGCAACAGTACTTACTGCACTTATGCTTGTAGGGTGTGCAAATAATGATAATCAAAATCCTCCACCGCCCAACAATAATAATGGGGTAAATGATGTTGATAAAAATGATGTAAATGATCATAATACCCCAGATGTTAATGATGACAATAACGATACTGGCGATGGTACTGATGTGGATGATAATAAGTTACATGACAGTGATTTAAACGATAAATCGAATGACCTTAATGATACTGATACAAATGATACTGATAATAAAATTGATAAAGATGATACTGATATAAATATGAATAACAATAAAGATAAAGATAATAATAAGAAATAAAAAGCAGGGGTGTCCCTGCTTTTTATTGTAAATAATGCAGTAATTTATAAATAGTTGCTCAATATTAAAAAATAGAGTAAAATTCATAAATAGTGTTCCTTTTCTATTTACCAAGATTTACAATAATGTTAATGTGATTATGCCTGTTGCAAGGTGTTTAATTATGATATAGTAGAAAATGGTCTAAATAATCTATTATTTAGGGGGTATTTTACATAGATGTTACATTCATTACCATCAGGATTGAAGATAAGTATCTCTCGATCTATTTCAACCGTTTTTGAACAATATATGGAGAAAATTGGTTGGGATGAAAAAAAGTATAATATAGAGGATTTTATTAAACAATGGCAAGTGTATATAAATGAGCATGCCTCTTGGTACGATAAGTTGAGTGATGATATTAAAAAGGATCCTTCCTTCCATGAAGAATTAGCTGCCAAGATTAACGAAACCATTCAGAAAATCCTTTCAGAAGCACCAACAGATGAACAAATGAAAACCATTGAAAACCTTCAACGGAAGCATAATAATAAGGACTCCTATTCTTGCAAGATGGAAGCGAAGTTTTTAATTAATTCTCTGAAAAGCAAAACCAAATAGACATAACATGTGAGCTTTTTTATAAAGGCTCTTTTCGCATGGCTGTTAAGAACCTTATTAGGAAATTAGAATATTCCTAAATGACATTTTTTAAGTAACAAATAGTAGAAAAGAGCCTTTTACATTCATTTTTAAGATAGTGAAACATTATAAAAAGCTCAACGGCAGGAGCTGATAGAGCTTTTTATATAATCCGATATCAATTATTTTTTGATACTGGATATTTAGTCTTTTTACGCATTCGATTTTTAAATTCTGCTATTAAATTGTCACCCGCAAAGCCCTCTTGCACCAACTCGTTTAATAATAACTCCGCATATTCGTTTCGCTTTACATTTAAATGGCCTTCAAGTAGCACACTCATATTTTTTTCAAATAGTTTTATACAGCGGATGTGGGTTCTAAATGGAGCTGGATCATTCGCTTCATTTGTTATAATGACTTGTACCTTTAAATCATTGGTCATTTGTTGAGCTGTTCGGAAAAAATCGTAATATTTTTTATCTGTATATGCTTCGATTAGCCAAGTCATTTTTCCATCCTCTTTATTAATAATTAATCCATCTTCTAATACGATGTCTATTATATTTTCATTATCAATGACTTGTAGTGAAACAATTTTGAAGGTCTTCATTGAATTTCCTCCTAAGTTATTTGTCAAAATTATACCATAATATATTAAGAACTTGAAAAGGCATGAAAAAAAGTAATTTCATACATTCATGCTTTTAAAAATGGCCTTTTCGCGTTCAAATTTCACCATTTTATAACAAATTTTAACCGCATAAGTATATTTCCATCATTTTACCAATTGAATAAATCTAGATATGATAAGGTCAAATAATGAAAAGGAGATGATTGATGTTTGTTAAATCAAGTGACATTAGTAGGTAGATTAACAAAAAATCCGGAGCTGCGCTATACAATGGAGGGGAAAGCTGTATCAAATGTGACACTTGCCTTAAATCGTCAATATAAAAATAGTTCCGGTGAATATGATGCGGATTTTGTCCTTTGTACGCTATGGAATAAAGCTGCAGAAAATACAGTTAAATATTGTTCTAAGGGTTCTATTTTAGGACTTGTTGGGAAGATTCAAACGAGAAACTATGAAAATCAAGAAGGAAAGAGGGTGTATGTAACAGAGGTTGTTGCAAATTCAGTACAATTTCTAGGTGGTAAACCGTCAGAAGATAGGGAACTGCACACATCATAAATAGAAAGGACATTGGTATGGATGAATTAAAGTTGAGAATAGAAAAACTAGAGAAAGTGGTAGAAGACCTAATCCTTATTTTAGGAAAAGTCAATCAACGTGCTGTTAATCTTTCAATACAAACTAATTATTTAGAGAAACAACTAAATGATGCTAATCAAAATATTACTATCTAAACAAAAGATATTCCCCAATTTCCTCCTCATCAGATAAAAAGAAAAAATCGAACCTCCGATGCCTCCTCATAAAATATGGGGCTATCTGAAAAAAGGAGTCATACACCACCATTCATTAAATTAAGAAAGCAGACAAAATTTTGATTCAATTGGTGTATGATGATCCCCCTTTTCAGGTTGCCCCAATTATTTGTTTTATGAAAGGGAAAGTAATTGTTGTAATTCTACATTTGTAAGTTCTGTAATCCAATTATCACTTTGGATGATCTCATCATTTAGCGCTTGTTTCTTTTCGAGCATGGCATCAATCTTTTCCTCTAGTGTACCGGTTGTAATAAATTTATGAACGTGAACAAAACGGTTTTGACCTATCCGATAAGCACGGTCAGTTGCTTGATTTTCTACTGCTGGGTTCCACCACCGATCATAATGAATGACATGATTGGCTGCAGTAAGGTTCAACCCTGTACCCCCCGCTTTTAATGATATAAGGAAGATTGGAAATTCGCCATTTTGAAACGCCTGTACATATTCGTCTCGTTTTGCCTTCGGCATACTTCCATTTAAAAATGGGACATTTAGTTGGAAATGGCGTTTTAGTGTTTGTTGAATTATTTTCCCCATCCCAATATATTGAGTGAAAATTAAACAGCCTTCCTGAGCATCTAAAATTGTTGAAAGAAGCTCGATAAGCTTTTCAATTTTATGGGAACGTTTTTCAATATGCTTAGGTTCCTCTTCTTTCAAATATAAAGCTGGGTGGTTACATAATTGTTTTAGATGGCCTAACATTTTTAAAATGAGCCCTTTCCGTTCAAAGCTTGATAATTTGTCAATTTCATCAAAAGTATCGCGAATAAGCTGTTCATAGAGAGAAGCTTGTTCGGTCGTTAACGGACAGTACTCTTTCTCCTCAATTTTATCTGGTAAATTGAGTTCGACTTCAGGATCTTTCTTTGTCCTTCTTAGTAGGAACGGTCGAATGATTGCTTGTAGTTCACGTATTTTTTCTTCAGAGCCATCCTTTTCAATTGGCAAAATATATTTTTTTTGAAATTGAGAGAATGTCCCAAGGAATCCGTGGTTCGTGAAGTCAAATATCGACCATAATTCCGATAAGCGGTTCTCCATCGGTGTTCCGGTTAATGCGATTTTGTGACTGCCTTTTAATTTACGGATAGCTCGTGATTGCTTTGTCCCTGCATTTTTTATATTCTGGGCCTCATCAATGGCAATCGTGCTCCATTCAATGAGTGATAAATCTTCAAAATCAAGATGGGATAAGCCATAGGTTGTTAAAATGATATCAACATTATGAAGTGACTGAATAAATCCATCTCCTTTAGAACGATTAGGACCATAATGCAATACTACATTCATATTTGGGGCAAATCGCTCAAACTCTTTCTGCCAATTTCCAAGCACTGATGTTGGACAAATAATTAGTGCGGGCCCATTTGCAGGAGTGGTTTGCTTCACATGTAATAAGTATGTAAGTAACTGAACCGTCTTCCCAAGACCCATGTCATCAGCTAAAATTGCTCCAAATTGGTATTTTCTTAAAAAGGTTAACCAACTATATCCTTGAACTTGATATGGACGTAATTCTCCTTGAAAGTCCTGAGGAATAGAGGTCTCAGGGATATTATTCATATCGGTCAGTTGATTTATTAGTGTTTTAATAGACCGGTTTAGTTCAATTTGTATTTTAGCAAATGCTTTTGGGTCATAATCCTCTAATGCTTCCTCATCATTATCTATGAATTCTTGTTCAAGAATATCACGAACTCTTAATCCTTCTTTCTGTGCACGTTGCATGAGCTCTTGTAACTGTCTAATCATTTTTGGGTCTAATCTTACCCATTCACCATTGACTTTGATTAATCTCCGTTTACTTTCAATCATTTGTTGGAATTCTGCCTCGGATAGTTCTGAACCGTTAACGGATAAACGCCAATCAAAATCTACCACTGCATTTAGTCCGACAAATGACGGTCGGTAGCTAGCGCTGGATTGTTTTACTCTTGCTTTGAGAGTGATTTGTGCATCCTTCATAGCTATCCACCAAGAAGGTAGTAATATTTCAACACCTAGTACTAGAAGTTTCTCACTGACATCGGTTAAAAAACTCCATGCCTGATCCTCGTCTAGTTGATCTGTTAATCCATTTCCATCTTTTAGCCAAGGAAAAAGCTTTATCCACCTAAGCTGTTCTTCCGTTATATCTCCTTGAAATTTTCTCCATTTATCAGGATAATTTGTTATTGGATATAAACGATCCGTTATTTTCCGATCGCGGAGAATTGTTTCTAATTTCCAAGGCTCATCTTCCATTTCAGGCTCTGTTAAGCGTAATCCGATATGGAAGGGTAACTTATTTTCTAATGCCACCCACTGTTGAAAACTCTGGTCACTAAAATAGGAAGTAAGCTCTTCTGGTAATAAGTTTGAATGGATTAAAGATGATACTTTCTGCTTTAATTTAGGATTTGATAAATAATAGTTTTCAACTGCTGATTGAAACCAATGTTCAACCATTTCTAATACGGTTGTGTCATTTATTGGCCGAGTCCAGAACGATTCATGGAAGTCCTCCTTTACATAAGGGGGTAGTGGCCACTGGATGACCGGATCAGTTTTAGAAAAAAGCGGGGAAAAGGACCCTGAGCGTATAGCTTCATACATTGTATAAGCAACACCAAGAAACATTTGTCCTACTTCATCCCAGTCCCATTGAATAATGGAGCTGAAATTTTCATTCGCTAATAAAGTTAAAAGCTCCCAGCTATTTAATGTAATGCCATCTACACCTTGGAATGTTTCAATATCCAAGGAAGTTCCGAAATAGCTTTCTTTATGCCATATAAATAATTGTTTTCTCCAATCATTAGGGTGAACAAAGGATTGATTTATATCTTTGACATAGATAAAGAACCGTCCATCTTCTAAAGGTTTGATTTGAACCTTTAGCATCATTGTTTTAAGCATCGATCAATTTGCCCCTTTTGCATTCTTCATGAAACGCACGTAGTCTCTTCGTCTTAAGTAATAAATTTTCTAAATAAGTATCCCAAAAATCCATCATTTTTTCCTTCTTATAGATGGTCCTAAGTTTTTTTAAATATTTTACCGCTTTTTTATATGAGTCCCTATTACGATTTGAAATGGAAAATTCCACGGCATCGTGATAAAGTGGCATAAGTAAACTAGGATTATTTTTGGAGATCATATCCAATTTGCCACGATCGATAAATTCTAACTCGATCCCTTTATACTGCTGTAATTCAACCCATTCCTTATATTTTTCTTGCCGAAATAAGTGATCACTAAATTGATAATAAGTATGGGGTAATGCTTGGATATAGATTTTTTCTAATAAGAGTGGGTTCTGATCTGCTAAGGAACCCTCATCAATGTTTTGAAAAAATGAGCGAATAAAAACAAGACGGTCATATTCATTTTCCGTTTCTAAATACTCTGGAATAAATGCAGATATTGTATTTACGTATTGGTAAAATCGGTCCTGAGGTTTTTGTTCACTTAAATACTTAAGCCAGTATGATGAGAAATATGAGATTTCTGATCCGTATTTTTGTATCTCATCTAATGCGAGATCGTCATAGCCGCATAGAATTGAAATATGTATGTAGCCGATTTTAACACGTTTGGATTGATCGTCTTCCATAATGTCATTTAAGCGTTTATGCTCTAATTTGCGCCAAATGGATTGTTTAAATAATAATGTCCATAGCAATTGGTAAAATTCAACAAGTTCTAATTCATAATATGTGGGTTCTTGTAGTAAAAAAATACAGTCCTCACGCAAATACCTTAAATACTCATCAAATGCGAAAGGTGCTGCTGCTACAGAGAGAACTTTTAACGCTTCATCTGCTTCATCCAGCATATAATCAAAATATCGCTTGAATGTTCGTATATGCTGAGAAGAGCAAATTCTATTTACGATTTTTATTGACTCATACGCTGCAAATAGCTGGAATAGTGGTTTCCATTCTCGTAGAGAAGGGCTCGATTCAATCAAACTTCGATATTTATTCTTACACGAAACCTCCAATACAAATTCATTGGTTATATCAATTCCTTGATAGGCTTGTTGGAAACGGTTTAACCAGTTTTCTACACCATCATCTACACCAGCAGGAGTTTTTGCTTTTAATAAGTCACTCCCTCTTTTCATTCCTTGTAAAATCTGTTTGGATGAATCGTTCTTTTTCCAGTCCTGTACCCATTCAAAAACACTGCCAGTTTCACTATAGGTAGAAAAGAAAAGTGCCAGCTGATGCCGGCAGATCCCTTCTATTGGGCAAGAGCAGTGGCTAGAATTTAAATCATTATGCAAGACAACCTCTACAGGGGTTACATCTTGTACTTTAGCAGTTATTGCCGATTGAGATGTTTTCTTTTGATATACAAGCTGTTGCCGGTATAACAGCAATCCTTTTTGGATAAGTTTCTGATGATTTTCATTGTTAGGATCTAATGTTTTTTGCAATTCTTCTCCTATTAGGTTGATATCTACTGGCAAATAAAACACCTCCTTATTAAGTTAATGCCAACAATACATTCTCTTTATGGTTTAGGATGAGGGAGTGGGCCCCGCACCTTTTTGCTTTTCTAAAATACTGATCCAGAACTTATTTCCGTTACAAATAGTAATTCCATCTAATTCTACAACATTTTCATTGAAAACTTTAATATTTTTGTTTGCAGGGTATTTGATTGTTTCATTATTTTTTTTAGCAATAAATACAGGATTTTCTTTATTAGAGCGATCGATTTTAGTAAGATATCCTTTTTGTTCATAATAGTCCGCGGCATCAACAAAAAGAAGTTTGTTTAGCTTTTGAAAGGACTCAACCTGTAGGAAAGAAGCGATTATTTTTGGAATTTCTGTATTGTTAATTAATCCTGTGGGTTTATTTGGTCCATATGCATATAAGAATACATCTTCACCAGTATGTCCCTTAGTAGTAAAGCCTAAATTTGCCCGTTTGGCTAATTGGTTAGCCATTTCATCTTCAAGATTCTTGGCTGTTTTTAATCGCTTATAATCTTGCTTTGAAAGTGGGTTTAAGCCATAATCTTGTGCTATTTTCTTTAAGTTTGATTGATCCTTTTTCAAGCGGGAAATGGAGCCTGCTAAAGTAAATTTAGCTTTTTTTAATGGACCAATAAATTTTGACACAGGCATTTTATAATAAGAATGATTCGTATTAGTGTTTCCCATCGTCAGCCCGCTATTTCCGTGATCCGTTACCGCAATTAAAAGGGTATTCTGATCTCTTTTTGCAAAATCCAAAGCTGCTTTAACTGCTGAATCAAAGGATAGAACTTCACTTATCATCCCAACTGGATCATTTTTATGAGCTGCCCAGTCTATTTTACTCCCTTCTATAAAGAGAAAGAAGCCGTTGGGGTCTTTTGATAATACATTGATCGCTTTTTTCGTCATTTGTGCTAATGAAGGTTGCTGAGGAGCTAAACGTTTGCGGTCAAACTCATATGCAATATCCTCTGTAGCAAAGGTACCCCAAATTTTAGAACTGGATACGGAATTGAGCTGTTTTTTTGTTTCGATGTATTGATATCCTTTCTTTTTTAGTATTTGAATTAAATTTTCTCCATCTTTTCGATACAGTGGAAGTGTTGACCCTATTCCAGATAAGTGTTGTGGTAAACTACTCGGGTTCGTTGATTTTGGAAGAAGGGCCATCTTGCCTCCGCCTAATACAACATCCATGTCTTGATAAACCTGTTGTTCTGCAATGTCATCATAATCATTTCTTGAGTTAGAATGCGCCGAAAATGCTGCAGGTGTTGCATGTTGAATAGGGGATGTAGCAACAATTCCTGTGGCCATTCCTTTCTGTTTCGCTGCTTCCAGTATAGTGGAAGTTGGACGTGCAATAGAGCCTATTTCTCGATCCATATAAGGTATCATACCAATCATATCCTCGACAGTTTTTTTACTTGTGGACATTGCAGTTGCCGCAGCTGCTGAGTCAGTAATACCGGATCGTAAGGAGTACGTTTGTACACCGCCTACAAGAATACTGTCAAGCGCAAGTGGATGACCTTTAAACCAGCGAGATAATGTAATTACATCTGAATTGGTTCCATCCATGACCATAAATATCACTTTTTTAGGAGTTTGTTCACTTGCTCTTGCGAAGAATGGTGATGAATAGAAGAGTAGCGATAATAAAGATAATACCGATAGCAATATTTTCATAAGGTGCCACCTCATCCGTTTTATTCTTTAGCTTTTGAGGTTGGCGCTAAAATATTCTTTTATGATGCCATATGTTAAAAAGAATAAGAGCGCCATCTTTTTCAGCGCTCTTATTCTTATTTTTGCAATAAACCAATCAGTATATATTTAACCGAGGATTTTAATCCAACTGTTTTTATTGCTTGCTTATCTATTTTAGTGATTTTTAGAGACGTAATAAATTCCCCAGGTTTCTTAATTTGATGCGGTTTTGTGATATATAAGTCACCAATATTTGCTCCATCTTTAATTTGTTGGTTTTTATCAACTTGCAATCCTTTTTGAATTTCCTTTTTCTTGACTTGACCATGGTCTAATGACCAAATAAATTCTTTATTTTTCTGATGGACTACGCTATTTTTTTGTATAACCTTAGCATCTTTTATTTCTTTTGTAATAATGTTCGATTTTACATGGTAGCCAACTTGTAATTTAGGATTGGGTTTATCTAAAGCTATTTCGTAAGGATAAACTGATTGTTTATCAACATCTGGATCATTCTTTGGAGTAGTTCCTACTTTTTCTATGACTCCCTTCATTTTACCTTTTATTAGATGGGTGGTAGTTAGCGTCTGCATCCCACTTTTCACTTTTGACTGCTGTTGTTCTGATAAATACCCTTGAATAATAGGTTGCGATGAAACGATAGTAATGACCGGATTATTTAAATCATAGGCTACCTTTTTAACGATCCCTGCTGTATCACTAACGATAGTTAAATTCGATGCTTCATCATTATAACCTGATTTTTGATCATTGTATTGATCGATACGCTGTTCGAGCTTTTCTTTTGTAAGTTCCTTATCGTTTATCTCCAGTTTAATGGAGTAGGACGCTGTTTTTGGTACTACTTGAATTTGATCATCCTTCTGTTCTGAGGCTTTTTCGTCTATTTCAGCAGACGATAGCATTGCCTCTAGGTTCTGGATGGATGCATCAATACTTTCTATTTCCTTTTCTAAACGTTCAATTTCTGCATCAAGCAATTTTTGCTGCTTTTCTATAGTAGAAGTAGAGTATTCGAACAAAGGGGTTCCTGTCTCTACTACGTCGCCTTCCTTTACTAAAAACTGATTAAAACCTGCCTCTTTATCTATATATACATGATGTGTTTCAGAAGGAATAACTACCCCATTACTTGAGAATGATTGTACTAAGCTCTCTTTTTTTACCATATCCCACTTTGGAACGAAGTGTAATTGAGCTACTTTACTATCTTTTTTTTCTAGTAAAAATAGGTTTATTCCTATGAAAATAATTGCAAGAGCAAGAAGATATGGCCATTTTTTCATGATCTTCACCAACCTTATAATAAGCGATAGAAATCCATATAAGTAAGTAATGCAGAAATTCCCCAAAATAATAGATTGATAATGAATACTATTGCAAATAACGGTAAACGTTTCATTTCAGACAGTACTCTCAATCCCGTAAATTGAATATACATTCCCCAGATTTTAAAGATAGAAATACAGCCAAATAAGGCAATAAGAAAAGGTATCTTCGTAATATATTGTCCAATGATCCCGAAAGAAAGTGGAGAGGAATACCAATCCAAATGAAGCAATAGTAACAAGGGGATGTAGGTTATTTGCTCAATTAAGAGGATGAACAGGACAAATACCTGTAGAACAACTAGCTTATACAATGATACTTCTGTCATCATATTGAATAATAATGCTGGTACAAATAATATGCAGGAGGCATATGCTATTCCTGATAGTAATTTTCCTATAATAAATAGAGCTTTATGCCATTCGTAAATATTTCTAGGATCTAATGTTAATGTAGTTGAAATTGAAGAAGAACCAATTCCATAGTATCCTTGAACGGCGAAAATGACTGTGCTAAGGAAAAACAGTAATAGTATTCTCCATTTTAGGCTATAAATGGTTTCAGCTTTTTGGAGTTGATAGAAAGTCGTAGCTGGTTTGAATAAATGAAAAATTCGAGATTGATAGACCATAAATGAACCTCCGATAGGTAGAATATCTACCATTATTCTAGCTTACTTTACATAAATATTCCATTACTTCTAAAAAATAAGCTAAAAGAAGGAGAAATTGCTCGAAAAGTGTAAGATATGTAATAAACTCAATACTTTTAAATAAGGGGATGGACGTGATGCATGAGTGGATGAAAAGAATATCTGTTAAATATCCTATTGTACAAGCACCAATGGCAGGAGGAATAACTACACCGCAATTAGTTGCTGCTGTATCGAATGAAGGTGCTTTAGGAATGATAGGAGCGGGTTATTTGAATGCGGATCAGACAAGGCAAATAATACGTGAAGTAAAAAGTTTAACTACTAATCCATTTGGAATCAATTTATTTGTTCCGGAACAATGTGTTGCTACCGATGAAGAAATACGGATGGCGGATAAGCATTTGCGAATCTATCGAGAGGAATTAAAGATTCACGATTTGGGCAAATTCACCAAGCCAAAACAAGCATATGAAGAACAGATAAGGATTATCTTAGAGGAGGAGGTACCTGTATGCAGCTTTACATTTGGTCTTCCAACTGAATCTATTGTTAAGAAATTAAAAGAAAAAGATATCTTGTTAATCGGTACGGCTACTACAGTGAAAGAGGCACAAGCCATTGAAGCTGTTGGATTAGATATTGTGGTAGCTCAAGGAAGCGAAGCAGGAGGTCATCGTGGTTCGTTTTTAGAAAGCCCAGAGAAAAGTGGAATTGGACTTATGTCTTTAATCCCTCAAATTAATGATCATGTGACTATTCCGGTTATTGCTGCTGGAGGAATTATGGATAAAAGAGGTTTGAAGGCAGCTACATGTTTAGGTGCTCAAGGAGTACAAATGGGAACAGCATTTCTTACTTGTAAGGAAAGTGGCGCTCATCCACAGCATAAAAAAGCGATTATTCAGACTACAGAGGATGAAACGGTCCTTACCTCTGTTTTTTCTGGAAAGTATGCAAGAGGAGTATACAACCATTTTATTCAAGAAATGAGCAAGAAAAAAGATGCACTATTATGTTATCCTTATCAAAATGAACTAACAAAGGATATCCGAAGAGCTGCTGGAGAACAAAACAATCCTGAATTTATGTCACTTTGGTCAGGGCAAAGCCCGAGACTAAGCAAGGAAGAAACTGTTGCAGAGCTTATTCAGAGGATGGTAAATGACTAAATATAATATAAAGGTAATAGAATAAAACAGTGTAACAGTCTTTTATGAAGGCTGTTTTTCTTTGGCTTTTTTTGATAGTCTGTTGCTTCTGTAAAAGCCCAACTGCCTGCTTTTAAACTCAATAAAGGATACAGAGACATTATGGAGTCTGTAGGTTTTTCTAAGATTTTTTGAGTTAAGTATACATAGTTAGATTCATTTAACCATGTGATATTACCTGAATTTAAATTGGGTTAAAAATTTATATAAAAAATTATTGTCAAACGTAACAGTGTTATGTTACATTGTTTTCATGAAAGGAGTCGTTAAACAATGAGTCAAGATTTAATTTCGAAAAAAGACTTATTAGACATGACTGGAATATCTTATGGACAGTTATACAGATGGAAGCGGAAAAATCTAATCCCAGAGGAATGGTTTATTCGAAAATCAACCTTTACTGGGCAGGAAACCTTTTTTCCGAAGGAGAGAATTCTTGAAAGAATTGAAAAAATTCAACTGATGAAGGAAAATCTTTCTCTAGATGAGCTGGCAGATGTATTTTCTCCTGATCTTACAAAGTTAAGTCTTGATGAAGATGAAATGATTAAACGAGGTATTGCTTCAAAACTGGTCATAGACTTTTTTATAGATAACATGGGTCAAATGAAGGAGTTTTCATTTGAACATACGATAACTATTTATATTCTTGAAAAGCTGTTGGAATCTGGAGAGATTAATCTTGACGAAGGGAAAATCGTTTTGCAGGTATTAACAGATTATTATTTAAAAGTAGATCCTAAAACAGCAGAGCTCATATTTATTCGCAAATTTGGAATGTCTTCATGCTTTTTAGCTTCAAATAGTGATGCACTTTACTTTGAAAGTGGGACCAAAATGGTATCTCGCCTTTCGTTATCTAGTTGTTTAGAGGAATTAAAATCAAAATGGATCTAACTTGGAGGGGCAAAAGATGGGTGTTGAAAAAAAGGATTTAATCATTAATGGTTTTGGAAGTTCAAGCGGGGGGAGCTTTGATGAGGTTAGTGTAAATGGGAAGGGGACCGTTGTAGGTGATATTGAGTGCAATAAATACGATTGTAATGGTCTTGGCAATGTAAATGGAAACGTAACTGCTGATCGAGTACAAATAAATGGTAAAGGTAAAATCAATGGAAATTTAGTGGGCAGAGATATAACGGTAGATGGTCATAGCACTTTAGGTGGAGATGTTACTTACGAATCTTTTAGGATCTCTGGAAGCTGTTCAATCGGTGGGATGGTTAAAGGAGAACGTCTTAAAATAAATGGAAAGGCTACTATTGGAGGAGATTGTGAGACGGAGGAATTCGTATCGGAAGGAATTTTTAAAATTGGTGGCCTATTAAATGCAGAAGATATTGACATTACTTTATATGGAGAATGTATGGCAAAAGAAATAGGCGGACAATCGATAAGGGTTAGGCAGAAATCGTATGGTTTGATAAAAATCTTTAAAACTCTCTTTCCCTCACGATTAGTGGCAACAGTCATCGAAGGAGATGACATTTATCTAGAAGGTGTTCGAGCGAAAATAGTAAGGGGTAATAATGTTGTGATAGGGAAGGACTGTGAGATTGATTTAGTTGAATATTTCGAGGACTTTACCAATACAAAAGGGTCCAAAGTGAAAGAACATACGAAACTGTAATCAATGAAAATAGGAAGTGGGGAGAAGAAATGGAACAAAGGAACATCAATATATTTGGATCAGGAAGTAGTGGAGGCGGACATTTTGACAAGGTCAAGATTAAAGGCGATGGATCGATTACTGATGATATAGAATGCCTTCAATTTAAAGTTCATGGCAATGGTTCATTATTAGGTAACGTGAAGGCACAGGCATTTGCAGCATATGGCACTGTTGAACTGCATCAAAATATAAAATCAGAGATTATTAAAGTTTATGGATCGATGGATGTAGCTGGAGATATTTCTGGTGTGAAAATTTCCATTCGTGGGACTGGGGATGTAGCTGGAAATATACTTGGTGAACAGCTCGATGTAAAAGGAGGCATATCAGTTAAAGGTAACTGTGAGGTAGAAAACCTACAATTGGATGGTGGATTTGAAATTGATGGTCTATTAAATGCTGAAAAAGTCAATATTGGTATGAAATTTGGAGACAATCGAGTGTCAGAAATAGGCGGTGAAACGATTTCTATAAAGAGAAGGTCAACGTTTCTTGGGATAGGAAAAGGTGAGGGGACTCTATCAACTGAATTAGTAGAAGGTGATCATATTTATCTAGAGTACACAACTGCCAAAGTTGTGAGGGGGAAAAGTGTCGAATTAGGACCCGGCTGCAATATTGAATTGGTTGAGTATAAAGAGAGTCTTAAACAGCATAAATCAACAGAAGTAAAAGAGAACAGATTGCTATAAAAACAAGGAGTTGAATGTATGGTAAATAAAAATAGTAAATTAGGATTTGTCGTAGCAGGTCTATTATTAGGTATACTCATGGCTTCGATGGATAATACCATAGTTGTTACTGCAATGGGAACCATTGTCGGTGATTTAGATGGTATAGACAGTTTTGTATGGGTGGTATCTGCTTATATGGTAGCTGAGATGGCGGGAATGCCTATTTTTGGAAAGCTATCAGACATGTTTGGTAGGAAACGATTCTTTATTATGGGCTTAATAATATTTATGTTAGGTTCCATTCTGTGTGCAACAGCTGGAAGTATTACGCAATTAAGCATTTATCGTGCTATTCAAGGGATAGGTGGAGGTGCATTGGTGCCCATTGCCTTTACGATCGTCTTTGATATATTTCCACCAGAAAAACGGGGGAAAATGGGAGGTTTATTTGGTGCAGTTTTTGGCCTTTCCAGCATTTTTGGTCCATTAATTGGTGCTTATATTACAGATTATATTAGTTGGCATTGGGTGTTTCTGATTAACCTTCCATTAGGTATCTTAGCTTTAGTATTTGTCATAGTATTTTATCAGGAATCAAAGCTACATGTACAACAAAAAATAGACTGGTGGGGTGCCATTACCCTTGTTGGTGCTGTTGTTTGCTTGATGTTTGCCCTAGAACTTGGTGGTAAAAAGTATGACTGGGATTCATCGACGATTATAAGCTTGTTTGCTGGGTTTGTTGTATTAGCATCCATCTTTATCTTGATTGAAAGAAAGGCATCTGAACCGATTATATCTTTTCCGATGTTTCAAAAAAGATTGTTTGCTGGTAGTACAATCGTAGCCTTATTTTATGGTGCAGCATTTATGGCAGCAACTGTGTATATTCCTATTTTCGTGCAAGGTGTGTACGGAGGAAGTGCAACCAATTCAGGTTTAATTCTCCTTCCAATGATGCTGGGTTCTGTTGTTACAGCCCAAATAGGGGGATTTCTAACAACAAAAATGCGTTATAGAAATATTATGTTCCTTTCAGGGGCGATTATGATCATTGGTATTTTATTATTAACAACCTTAACACCGGAGACAAAAAGATACATGTTAACTCTTTATATGATTATTCTAGGATTAGGTGTTGGTTTTTCTTTTTCTGTCCTACAAATGGCTGCCATTCATAGCTTTGGAATGGAGCAACGGGGTTCGGCAACATCGACAAGTAACTTTGTTCGTTCTTTAGGAATGACGATCGGAATAACGGTTTTTGGTATGATACAAAATCATGTATTTACGAATAAAATGGAAGTTGCATTCGGAAATATGGGTCCAATGCCTACTGGTACTTCAATAGATCCTAATGCAATTCTAGCAGCAGATGCAAGGAGCCAGATGCCAGCAGAGATTCTTGAGAAAATAACAACCAGTCTATCGTCATCAATTGTTCAAACCTTTATGTGGGCATTAGTCCCTGCTGTTCTTGCTTTTATTTTCATTTTCCTAATGAGTAAAGAAAAGATGGTGTATCATACAGAATCAGATGTAGAAATGGTTAAGAATTAAACAAAAAAATATTAAAATTTTTTGAAATCAATATACATCGCAGTTTGTTTAGGGTAAAATATGAGGAGATGTTATATTTGAAGAGGTGATCTTCCTTGAAAAGAGATCATGATCAATTAAAGAAAGTCATTGCAAACTTTGCGGAAATTGGGGTAAAGCTTTCAAAAACGAAATCCCGACTAGAAATCTTCAAAGTGCTGGGCGAAGTTAAAAACATCCCTAAATATCCGAAATTACATCATTAAGATAAGATAAACTAGACAAGATTGTCTAGTTTATTTTTTTTGTTCTTAATTCATTCATTTAGCTTGTAGACTGTTCCCACTCATTTCACTAAAAACTTCATAATGACTGCTACTTTTATTGAAACAATAAATGAGAACAGCATTTTTTAATTAAGTCATTCTAAGCGTGTTAGTCCTTGAGAAAATGATAGTTTGGCTGGCTTTTATAAATGTAAAGAAGGTCTGATGGAAATTCCGCCTCTGGATGGAAAACATTTGAAAATAATATTGTATAATAAATACAGAAAATTCAATCTGGAGGGGTGCGGGAATGGAATATATTATCGATATTCAAAATCTTAAAAAGAGTTATAAGAAGAGAAAGTCGAATGAAATTATTGAGGCTGTGAAAGGTATATCTTTACAGGTTAAGAAGGGAGAAGTTATTGGCCTATTAGGACCAAATGGAGCAGGAAAAACAACGACGATCAAAATGATGTGTGGTCTGTTATTACCGAATGAAGGATCAGTAATTATTAATGGAATAAATATGGCAAAGAATCGTTTGAAAGCACTTCGACATATTTCAGCTGTATTAGAAGGAAATAGAAATTTATATTGGCGATTAACGGTACGAGAAAACATGGAATATTTCTCGGGAAATCGAGGAATGTCGAAAAAGGAGATATCAGCACGGATTGATGACTTGTTAGATCGACTAAATTTAACAGAAAAGTCGAATGAGATGGTTAATTCATTATCAAGAGGGATGCAACAGAAACTATCTATAGCGATTGCAATTTTATCAGATACAGAAATTATTTTTCTTGATGAACCAACATTAGGATTAGATGTTGAAATTAGTTATGAAATTAGAAAATTATTAAAGGAAATCGCAAAGGATTATAATAAAACAATTCTACTTAGCTCACATGATATGCCTGTTGTGCAGGAGATTTGTGAAAGGGTAATTATTATTAACAAAGGTAGAATTGTTACGGATGATAGTGTAAGTAATTTACTCTCATTATTTGATACGAAGGCATATTCATTTACATTAGGAGCTACATTACCTGAAGAGGATCTTAATAAAGTAAAAGAGCAATTTATTGTACATACAGATACAAATGAAAATGGTCAATCAATTATTACGGTAACCATTCAACACAGTGATGATTTTTACAAGGTGATTGAAATATTTAAAAACAGAAATATAGCGATAGAAAAAATTGACCGTTCTATCATCGACTTTGAACAGGTCTTTATGAAAATTGTTAAGGGGGAGTTCAGTGATGAAGTGGCTGTATCTGTTTAAAGCGAATTTCCGAAGGGAGTATATTTATTTAAAAAGATATTTACCGAATACAATTAGTGAATTAATTACTTTTTATGCGATATTCTTATTTTTGTTTTTTGGTATACAAATTGTAGGTGATCCATCCACTGTAGAAGTGAATGTACAAAATACAATTGTTAACTATTTATTTTGGTTTTTAGCTATGATGGTGATGCAGGGAATTGGTTGGAGTATTATGAATGAAGCACAATTAGGAACTCTTGAACAGCTTTATATGTCGCCGATGGGAGCATGGAAAATTTTACTTTCACGGATTGTTTCAACAACAATCATTCAGTTGATCATGATTATTATTCTCCTGTATTTATCGATGTTAACGACAAATACATGGCTGAACGTAGATGTATTATCCATTATTCCGATATTGATCTTGACATTGGTAAGTATGATCGGCGTAAGCTTTATGATTGCTGGATTAGCGATCATTTTTAAGCAAATTGGTTCCTTTCTGCAAATTTTTCAATTTATCTTAATGGGACTAACCTTTGCTCCAGTTTCAAGTATGCCATTTTTAGTCTTTCTGCCAGTAGTTAAGGGAGTAGATATGTCGAGAGGAATAATGATCCATAATTATGGATTAGGAGATTTTTCATTAGGAGACTATACAGCTTTAATTGTTAACGCAGTAGTCTATCTAATTATTGGTATCGCAGTTTTCAAACGATGTGAAAGAACAGCTATGATAAAAGGAGTATTGGGGCAGCATTAATTCAATAAATTTAAAAAACTTCTTGCATTATAAGTATTAACCATGTAATATTTAATAAAATTTCAAAAAAATCAGTGATGAAGAGAGTAGTTTATCGCAATTCAATTAGCGAACTGGGGATGGTGGGAGCCTAGTATGAATCGATAAATGAAGCGCACTTCTGAGATGCTAATTCGAATACGTATTAAAGTAGAGTTAGTCGGGAGCTCCCGTTATAAGGTAAAGTGGTCGGTAATTTGAACAAGTAGAGTGGTACCGCGGGTTTAGCTCGTCTCTTATTTTATAAGAGGCGAGCTTTTTTATCGTTAATATTTTCTATCCCGAGAAAAAGTCCGTGCTGAACGGGTGGTAATCAAAGAGAGGGAATGAAACCCGAAAGGAGCTCTAGCTGATTGCAAGGTAACCAAAGAGGGTGAATGAATCCCAAGAAGGACCGTCGCCGGAATGCACAGTAACCAAAGGGAGTGAATGAAACCCGAGAACTTGGGAAACATCGATTCATATAGGTTGCCTCCTTCAAATCACTGAGAACTGAGCTGTAAATTTCAAATGAAGCCTATATTAGGTGTAAAAGCTGCAGTAGATCTTCTTTTACAGAAGCAACAATTAAAAGTCGTAAGAAAAAGGAGGAATCTTTATGGATTTAAAAGCATTATTCTCAACTAAGTTAAGTGAAGTTTTAAAAGGAAGTTTAACTACTAAAGAAATCTATAGCCTGATCGAAACACCAAAAAATGATGAGCATGGAGATCTGGCATTTCCCTGTTTTCAACTGGCTAAAATACAAAAGATCTCACCGATCGAAATCGCCAAACAACTTGCTTCTCAAATAAATGATACAGTGTTTTCAAAAATCGATGCTGTAGGGCCTTATGTAAATATATTTTTCTCTAAAAAAGAGTTAGGGAAAGCTATAATAAACCCGATTCTTCATCAAGAACAGAATTATGGTAGTAGTGAAATTGGTAAGGAAAAGACGGTTGTACTCGATTTGTCATCGCCAAATATTGCTAAGCCATTTTCGATGGGCCATTTGCGTTCAACTGTTATTGGCAATGCTATAGCGAATCTAGCGAAAAAGTGTGGATACCGAACGGTGAAAATTAATCATATCGGAGACTGGGGAACTCAATTTGGAAAATTGATTGTGGCGTATCATAGGTGGGGAAACGAGGAGGCAGTTGCTGCTAATCCTATTGGTGAATTGTTTCATCTATATGTGCGATTCCATCAAGAAGCTGAGAAGAATCCATACCTAGAGGATGAGGGTAGAGCAGCTTTCAAAAAGTTAGAAAATGGAGATAGTGAATATTTAAAGCTTTGGGAATCGTTCCGTAATGAATCCCTACGTGCATTTAAATCGATTTATGATCTACTAAGTATAGAATTTGATTCTTTTCAAGGAGAAGCCTTCTATAATGACAAGATGGATGAAATTGTTCAAATGTTAAAGGAGCAAAGCTTGCTTGAATTGTCTGATGGTGCAGAAGTAGTACGACTTGATGAACAACAAATACCTCCATGCCTTATCAAAAAATCAGATGGAGCTACACTTTATGCGACAAGAGATTTAGCAGCTGCTCTTTTTCGTCAAAGGGAATATAAATTTGATGAGGCCTTGTATATCGTTGGACAGGAACAGACTATTCATTTTCAACAAGTAAAAGGTGTGTTGAAAAAGCTAGGTTATGTTTGGGCAGAGCAAATGGAGCATATCCCCTTTGGATTAATCCTGCAACATGGAAAGAAAATGTCAACTAGAAAGGGGAGAGTGATTCTACTAGAGGATGTATTGAATGAAGCAATTAAGCTGGCTAAAAAGAATATAGTAGAGAAAAATCCTGGAATTCATAATCCAGATGAGGTAGCAAATGCAGTGGGAGTTGGAGCGGTTATTTTCCATGACCTTAAGAACGATCGGATGAATAATATAGAGTTCTCCCTTAGAGATATGCTTACATTCGAAGGGGAAACAGGTCCATATGTACAGTATACAAACGCAAGAGCTCATTCTATTTTAAGAAAATATAAAGGCACAGATGTTTGTTTCGAAGGTTTAGATGATGATGAAAGCTGGGATGTTCTAAAATTGTTAAATGAATTTCCAAGGATCATTGAAAGGTCCTATAAACAGTACGCTCCATCTATTTTAGCCAAATATTTAATTCATGTAAGTCAAGCCTTTAATAAATACTACGGGAAGATTCGAATATTAGCGGAGGATGAACATTTACAATCGAGAGTATCGATCGTAAAGGCTGTTACAATAGTTTTAACAGAAGGTCTTCAATTATTAGGTATGAAAGCACCGAAAGAAATGTAAAAAAAAGAGGGTGACGATTAGTCACCCTAACTTTTATATTGATGCCGCTTCAGAATTTGTAATCGGAAGCTGTTTTGGAAGCTTCATGTCTTGTGCGAGCTTTTTTTTCACCTCAACATATTTAACATGTAAATCTTCCATCTCTTTGATGATAAAATCAAAGTTCTCATATTCGATGATGTCCCCTTGTTTGGCTTCGTAATTCTCTGTTAATACCCATCCGCCAATTGTATCAATATCTTCATCATTTATATTCGTACCAAGGAGATCATTAACTTCTGAGACTAATACTTTTGAATCAATAATATAGTGATTTTCTTTTATTTTACGAACAAGTGGTACCTCATCCATATCGAATTCATCGCGGATTTCACCAACAATTTCTTCGATGATATCTTCTACCGTAACAAGTCCTGATGTCCCACCATATTCATCGATTAATACGGCCATATGAATGCGTTCTTTTTGCATCATTAATAGTAACTCTTGAATAGGAATTGTATCAATTACACGTATAATTGGGCGAATATATGAATTAAGCGTCGACTTATTTCGATCCGAATCACTAAGTAAATCCGTTAGTAATTCCTTCGCATTCACCATTCCAATTATATGATCCTTATCCCCATCAATGACAGGGTAGCGTGTAAAGCGTTCCTCACGAATCGTTTGTAGCAGCTCATCAAAAGAATCTTCTTTTGAAAGAGATGTAATTTCTGTACGTGGGACCATAATTTCCTTCGCAATTCGATTATCGAATTCAAATATTTTATTTACATATTTAAACTCAGATTGGTTAATTTCACCGCTCTTGTAGCTCTCAGAAACAATTATTCTTAATTCTTCTTCAGTATGGGCTAACTCATTCTCGTTAACTATTTTAAGACCAAATAATCTTGTTACAAGTCGAGAAGAAGTATTTAAAAGCCATACGAATGGGTAAAGAATACGATGAATTAAGATAAGTGGTCGAGACGTTAATAAACTAATGGTTTCAGCCTTCTGAATCGCCACTGTTTTAGGCGCTAATTCACCTACGACTACATGAACAAACGTAATTAGTAGAAATGCGAGAATGGTTGAAATTACATGTACAGATGGGCCGGTAATATGAATAAAAGAAAATACTGGCATTAACAGATGAGAAACCGTTTTCTCCCCAATCCATCCTAAAACTAAGGAAAGGATTGTAATTCCTAGCTGAACGGTAGATAAGTATTCATCTAAGTTAGAAAGTATTTTCTTAGCTGCAAGAGCCCTCTTATTTCCTTCTTCAACAAGCTGATCAATTCGTGTACTTCTTACCTTTACAATTGCAAATTCCGATGCAACAAAGAATGCGGAAAGTGCTATGATTATAAAAACAAGCACAAGCCTAAATATGTCGTCCAAATAAGTTTACCTATCCCGTAAGTAAAACGAGATAGGAGTCACCTCCTATTTTGTTAATAGATTTATAGATTGTTGTAAACATGTACTTTCTGATAGAAGTCTTTTGTAAAAAGTTTCCTTTTCCTCTTGGCTCAATTTTTCAAGCACTGAAATTAAATCGGATAAGTCACTATTTAATTGTTTCATTTGATGATAGACAAAATCAAGGCGTTGTGTAAGCAACTTCTCATCTAGTGTCCTTCCCTTTTTTATTTCAAGTTTTTTTCGAATCGTATCAAGGGGTAGGGACAGCTTCTTACAATCTTCTATAAACTTTAAGTCATCTAGTGCTTCTGTTTCATAAATTCGATAATTAGACTTTGAGCGATTCGCCCGCAAAAGACCAATACTAGTATAATAATCGATTGTTCTTTTTGAAACATTTGCTAAAGATGCTAATTCGCCAATACGATATACAGCCCCATCCGATCACCCCTTCATATAAGTAATTAATACTATTATAAAAAAAACAAACCGTACAGTCAAACGTGATACTTTTTTTGAAGTCTTATCATACTTTATTTTATGGGGGGAATTTGTACAGTATTCTTGCTTCTTTCCTATTGTTTACGCATAGTTGTTGCTTTTGTAAAAATCAACCTGCCGGCTTTTATACCTAGGTCATCAATCGCTCATAAAGGTTCCCGTGTCGCCGGAATTTCCGTCTTCAAAGTAATCAATCGCCCCCAAAGGTACCCGTGTCGTCGGAATTTCCTTCTTTAGGGTAATCAATGGCTCACAAAGGTACCCGTGCCGTCGGGATTTCCTTCTTTAGGGTAATCAATGGCTTATAAAGGTTCCCGTGCTGCCGCGAATTTCTTCTATAAGGAAATCAATCGCCCCCAAAGGTACCCGTGCCGCCGGGATTTCCTTCTTTAGGGTAATTATTGGCTCATAAAGGTTCCCGTGTCGCCGGAATTTCCGTCTTCAAAGTAATCAATCGCCCTCTTTAAGTACCGCTTATTGATACAAACTGTCCGCTTAAATAGCAACAATGTTTTAAAATAACCCCTTCTATCAAAAAAGGTAACATTTAGTTATCCGATGAAAACATATATTCTCTATGATAAAAACGAATACTAAAAATTAAGCCAATTGCTAGCATATTCCCCATTAATGAGCTGCCTCCATAGCTAATAAAAGGAAGAGGAATTCCTGTGATAGGGAGTACCTGAATACTCATTCCAATATTTTCAAATACGTGAAAGGCAATCATACAAATGATCCCTGCACAAACATATGAATTAAATGGATCTTTTGTTTGTAATGCCGTTTTTGTTAAATGATAAATTAGGACGAAAAATAAACAGATAACAACACTTGCACCTACAAATCCAAATTCCTCTGCTACGATACTAAATACAAAATCTGTATGCCTTTCTGGTAAATAGACCTCTTTTCCTAAAAAGCCCTTTCCGGTAATTTCTCCTGAACCAATTGCTGTCATCGCTCGAATCAAATGATATCCGTCTCCTTCAGGATCAATTGAGGGGTCGAGCCAAATATAAATGCGACTAAATTGATAGGCTTTGACACCTAAATATTTTTTTAACAAATCCGGCGCAAAGACAACTAAGTATAATATCGTTCCTCCAATAGATATAACAGAGGCGTATAGTGGGACAATAATCTTCCATGTTATTCCTGAGATTAAGATTAGACCTGAGGCGATTGCCATCATTACTAGGCTTGTACCGAGGTCATTATGTAAAACTAATCCAATTGGAAGAAGGGAGGCTATGCCGATCTTTAGTAGTAGGTAGAAATCAGTTTTAGCTGTTTTTATCGTATTTTTTTCATGGTGAGATGCGATGATATTACTTAGTGTTAAAATTAAAAAGATTTTCATGAATTCTGAAGGCTGGATTAAGCCTAATTTAGGAATTTGATACCAGCTAGCTGCACCGTTTCGTTCCGCAACTATACAGCCTTGCTGACAATGGGGAAGAACAATAAGTCCTAAAAGTAACATAATCCCGAAACCATACAAAATCCAAGATAATTTTCTATATTGACTTGGATCGAATAATAATGAAAAACCAATGACCCCAGCTCCAATGATATACCACATAGCCTGTGATTTAACAAAGTTTGCTCCATATTGATTATCTGTTTGTGCACTGTAAATTGACACAGAACTGACGATAAAAAATAGGAATAAAAGCAATACTAATGTCCAATCAATTTTATCTATTAATTTATTTTGTTGATTCTTCAAATTAATTTCACCTAATTTCTCCTAACACATCCATTTATTATTAAGACGATTAAATAGAGAAAAGGTTTCCTTTTTCTAAAAGGATAAGCTTTTTTAAGTAAATAACTTTACTGATTTTTTTTAACTTCTACATATTGAACATGAGATTCCTCCATATCTGATACGATAAATTGAAAGTTCTCTAGCTCAATGATGTCTCCTTTGCGTAAATCATATTTTTTAGTCAATAGCCATCCACCGATAGTATCAATTTCTTCATCATATATATGTGTCCCTAGAAGGTCATTAACATCCTCCACTAATACTTTTGCATCAAAAATAAAATGGTTTTCATTAATTTTTCGGATAACTGGAATTTCGTCTGAATCAAACTCATCACGAATTTCACCAACAATTTCTTCAAGAATATCCTCCACAGTTACTAGGCCAGCTGTTCCTCCGTATTCATCTAGAAGAATAACCATATGTGTACGGTCTTTTTGTATTTTTGCTAAAAGCCCCTTGATTGGAACAGTTTCGATGACCCTTGGTACTGGTTTTATGTATTTTTCAATCGGATTATTTTCAAGGCATTCGTTGAAAATACAATCTGTTAAGATTTCCTTAATATTAACAATCCCAATAATGTTATCTTTGTCCCCATTTGTCACAGGATACCTTGTGAATTTTTCAATTTTGACGATCTCTAATATTTCATCTATTGTAGAATCCTTTTCCAATGTGACCATTTCAGTACGAGGTACCATAATTTCTTTGGCAATTCGATTATCAAACTCAAAAATATTATTGACATACTTATATTCCGATTGGTTTATTTCTCCACTTTTGAGACTTTCAGAGAGTATGATTCTTAATTCTTCTTCAGATGGAGCTAATTCATTTCCTGAAGCTGGTTCTAAACCAACTAATTTCGTAACTAAGCGAGAAGATTGATTTAATGCCCAAATAAACGGGAACATAATACGGTTGAACCAAACCAATGGTTTCGCAACGATTAAGGTTATTGCTTCAGTTTTTTGAATAGCATACGATTTTGGAGCTAATTCTCCTAAAACTACATGAAAAAATGTAATAAGTGCAAAGGAAAGAATAAATGAAAGAACGCTGGCTAGAGAAGCTGGGATATTGATTGTTTCAAATATCGGCTTTAGTAACACCTGCACAGTAGGTTCACCAAGCCATCCTAAGATTAAGGAAGTAACTGTAATCCCTAATTGAATAGCTGATAGATAACTGTCTAAATTTGAAATCACCTTTTTAACTGTAAGGGCGGAAATGTTGCCCTCTGCAACTAATTGATCAATTCTCGACGTACGCACACGAACGATAGCGAATTCGGAGGCAACAAAGAAAGCTGTAATTGCGATGAGAATAATAATGATAATAAGATTTAGTATAGGCATAATATGAGGATTCCGTAACATGCGGTAGCCTCATTTCACCTCCTAGTTTGGCGTATATTAGACTTTTATCCTGTTATGGTTTGATTAAAACCTTTGCTTTTCTATGTAATATTCCCGAAATATTAAAGAATACTATAAATCATAAAGAACTGATCCAAAGAAAATTTCAAAAATATGAGGATTTATTTTATGAATTTGGTAAAATAAGAATATAAAAATGGATGGAAGAACAGTTTCAACATTGAAGCTGTTTTTTTACGTATCCCTAGGTGATGAGGAGATACATTTTTCGGAGGGAACCCAATTGAAAAATCATATTGCGAATCTGGGAGTCATCTATGCACATATGAATCATGTCGACCATTATGTTTTAACATATGGAATCGAATTTCATGAATTTTGCCAAGCTTTTCCGGACTTATCCAACCTTCTTTTGCTTCGTCATCGTTATGAGGACGGAAACTTTAATCTTCATACATTACTTGAATATGTAGATGCTGATTCCATTAAGCGGCTTATAGAAGATAATGTAGCTGCATATGGTGATTTCTGTTGGATTGATTTTGATGATGAGGAAGCCTTGAATAGGTTAGATGGACAGGAAATAGCTGAATTACTTTATTTAGGACATATTAAAAATCATTTGCGCATTCCATTTTACCGTAAGTTGAACAATCGTTTTGCTTATTTGTCTCATGAGGACGGCTGGCTAAATAAAACATATTATCGCACGATGGATGATTTTTATATAACTTTAGGAAGTTCAATTTCCATGAAGTTAAATGATAAGGGAGAAAAGACGTTTTTTGGCCGAAGGAAAAGGAAAGAAATTCCTGAGATTCCAGTAGAAATTCTTTATCCTTTCATTGAAGAGATGAAAGAAGGAATGATTATTTCGATTGAAAAAGCTGTACATACTAGAACCTCTGTAGAGATTCCAATCTGGGTTATCGGTGATTTTTATGATATGGAAGAAATGTATGAAGAGTATAAGGAAATACACGATCGCCCATTAGATGGAAAAATTGTTTTTGATCGCAAGGAGAAAGAATGGAAAGCTTATGTTAAATAAGAGCTGTCATTCTCTTTAACGTATCAAAATGTATAAGTATTAACATCATCTAAAATCATTTACGAGTTTAGACTTAGTTTAGCTCTAGCGTCTATCGACTAAAGTATCTACGCTACGATAAGTTAACATCGACTCTTCGATGTATTTCTTTTATCTTTTATCGAGGATACGAAGGTGAAATTAGCACTTCAAATTTTACTCGTCGTATGTCGATGAACAAGGCGTCTTCTGCTTTTTTGCCCATTGACTATAATATGGTCAATGGGTTTACTTATTTTTTTCTTTAAGCTAATATTATTACCGTCTAATAAGGTTTTAGGCACAGATAAAGACTTTTTTCATAAGATGAAATAGGCATTTATCATGAATTTTTATAAAATTAGCCTTTATAATATAGTATCTAATGATGATGGGGGATTAACATGAAAACCAAACTTTGTTTACTTTATGGTGGTAAGTCAGCGGAACATGAAGTGTCATTACAAACAGCTAAGGCAGTCATTCAAGCTCTGGATCTCGAGAAATTTGAGATTGATCCAATTTTTATTAATGCAGAAGGGAACTGGATTAAAGGACCACAAATTGTTGGACCTGTAGAAAACGTAAAAGCTTTAGCATTTTCTGATGGTCAAGAAATGGTTCCAAACGCCCTATCTACATCATTAGGTGAAAATACTGGATATGACGTTATCTTTCCTTTACTACATGGACCAAATGGAGAGGATGGCACAGTACAAGGAATGCTAGAATTATTGAACCTCCCATATGTAGGGAATGGAGTACTTGCATCCGCTGCTGGTATGGATAAAGTCATTATGAAGAACTTATTCGCTCAAGCAGGACTTGATCAAGTGAAATATGTTTCGTTTATTCGTAGCTCTTGGGATCATAATAATGAGGAAGCTTACAGAAAAGTTGAAGCAGAATTAGGGTACCCGTGTTTTGTTAAACCGGCTAACCTAGGTTCAAGTGTTGGAATTAGTAAATGTACGAATCGTAAGGAGCTAGAAAATGCATTCATTGAAGCATTTCAATTTGATAGAAAAGTGATCGTGGAGGAAGGCATTATTGCAAGGGAAATTGAATTAGGTGTTCTTGGCAATGATAACCCTGAATGCTCGTTGCCGGGAGAAATTGTTGCTAAAAAGGATTTTTATGATTATAAGGCGAAGTACGGCGATGAAGAAACAGCCTTGATTATACCTGCAGAGGTTTCTACTCATGTGTATGAAGAATTAAAGAGTATGGCGATAACAGCTTTTAAAGCACTAGATTGTTCAGGTTTAGTCCGTGCAGATTTCTTTGTTACGAGAGAGAATAGAGTTCTTATAAATGAAGTAAATACGATGCCAGGATTTACACCTTTTAGTATGTTTCCTTTATTGTGGAAACATACAGGAGTAGACTATCCAGAGCTAATTGAACGATTAATACAGCTTGCTATAGAACGCCATGAGGATAAACAAAAGATCAAGCATAGCTTTTAAAAAAAAGTAGAATACCCTTAAAATATAGAGTTATTTAAGTTAGTTTGCCCTTCTTAAAGTTTTTTTCCAAAAAGTAAAATCTCTTTAAGAAGGGTAACTTAAAAATGGTCTTTTTATTTGGAGGAAAAAGCATGATTCAAAGAACGATTGGACAATTAGCAACAATGATCCACGTAGAAAATGATGTATCAAATTATTCTGAGATCGAAGTAACTGGAGTATGTATTGATACGCGTAAATTGAAGAGAGGAAACCTTTTTATTCCATTTAAAGGGAATAATGTTGACGGTCACCAATATGTGGAAGACGCAATTAAAAACGGTGCTAGTGCTGCATTATGGCAAAAGGATGTGCCAAATCCTCCCTACCATTTACCTATTCTAGTTGTTGAAAATACGGAGCATTCTTTACAGGATCTTGCAAGAAGTTATAGAGATCAACTTAATATTAAGGTTATTGGAGTTACTGGTAGTAATGGGAAAACGACTACAAAGGATATGGTAACAGCTGTATTAAGTGAAAAGTTTAATGTTCAAAAAACTGAGGGAAATTTTAATAATCACTTAGGGTTACCAATAACAATTCTCTCTTTAAGAGAAGATACTGATGTAGCTGTATTAGAGATGGGAATGAGTGCTAAAGGTGAAATTGACTTTTTAACAAAGCTCGCGAAACCAGATATTGCTATTATTACAAATATTGGTGAAGCCCATCTTCAAGATCTTGGTTCTAGAGAAGGCATTGCTAAGGCAAAACTCGAGATTACAAATGGTTTGAAAAAAGATGGACTATTTATTTTTATCGGGGATGAACCGCTTCTTCGAGAACGTGTAGATCAATATAAGAATTTTCGAATCCAAACATTTGGCAAATCCAAAGTGAATGATCTATATCCTATTTCTATTGAGCAGCAAAATAATGGAAGTGTTTATAGTATCAACAAAGCTCCAGAAAAAGAACTTTATCTTCCAGTTCTCGGCGAATATAATGTATTAAATTCATTATCAGCAATTTTATCAGCACTTGAATTAGGACTATCAATGGATGAGATTGAATTAGGCCTAAAAGCACTTAAATTATCTTCGATGCGCATGGAAAAGCATACAGGTATAAAAGGTACAAAGATTATTAATGATGCATATAATGCCAGTCCTACTTCAATGAAAGCAGCTATTCATATGTTGGAAACTTTAGCTGATGCAGATGATAAAATCGTTGTGTTGGGCGACATGTTAGAACTTGGGGATAATGAGGTGGAGTTTCATCGTGAAGTAGGAAGAGAACTGAAAGAAAGTAAAATAAAATATGTGTTTACCTACGGAAAATTGGGTAATTATATAGCTGAGAGTGCAAAATTAACTTTTCCTGAAACACGAGTTTTTGCCTTTATGGACAAACAAGAGCTTGTCCAGCATTTGAAATCTGTTATTAATGGGAATGAGTGGATTTTGGTTAAAGGTTCAAGAGGAATGAAATTAGAAGAAGTTGTGCAAGAATTGGAAGAGTAAAATAATTTCTTTATGTAAAAAAAAGAAAATTATTTTTCCCATCTAAAAAGGGAATACTTTATGATAGTTTCCTTATAATGATGATAATTTGGAATATCTTGCGCGTTGAAATCCAAGCTTATTAATGGTACCATAACCGTACATCGTTTACACTTTTTGCCGGAACTCTTTATTTTTACAAAGGCTCTTTTCTTAAACTTGATATATGTAAGAAAATAACATGAGCTGTATTCTACTTTCTTTAGAAAATGATCTACTATATGTGACAATCCTACTATTTAGAGAGTAATGTATACATTTTACTTGTAGCATAGATTATAACAATGTTTAATAAAGAGTGTCTATTTTTTGTATGGTATCGGGGAAACGAACCTTAATCGTATGTAGGTTTACTTGGCCCTGTTAAGTTATAAAGGAGAATGAGAAGCATTGACGAATTTTTCAGAGTTAAATTTAAGCCCCTCAATTTTAAAATCATTAAAAAGAATGGGCTTTGAAGAAGCATCACCAATTCAAGCAAAAACAATCCCATTAAGTACCCAAGGAAAGGATATTATTGGGCAAGCGCAGACTGGTACTGGTAAAACAGCTGCTTTTGGGATTCCGCTTATTGAAAAAATTGATACAAAAAACCAAAATGTTCAAAGTATTATTATTGCCCCTACCCGTGAATTAGCTATCCAAGTATCAGAAGAATTATATAAAATTGGTTACGATGCAAGAGCGCGTGTATTAGCTGTTTATGGCGGGCAAGATATTCAACGTCAAATTAAAGCGTTGAAAAAAGGCCCACAAATTATTGTCGGTACTCCAGGGCGGATTCTTGATCACATCAAGCGCCGCACATTAAAACTTGACCAAGTAACTACTTTAGTACTTGATGAAGCAGATGAAATGTTAAATATGGGATTCATTGATGATATTGAAAGCATTTTATCTAGTGTGCCGGAGGAAAGACAAACATTACTTTTCTCAGCAACTATGCCTGATCCTATTCGAAGAATTGCTGAAAGATTTATGAATGATCCGGAATTAGTCCGTGTGAAAGCAAAAGAAATGACGGTTCCTTTAATTGAACAATATTATGTAAAAGTGCAGGAAAGAGAAAAATTCGATGTGCTTTCACGTTTAATTGATGTTCAATCACCAGAACTTGCAATTGTATTTGGTCGTACAAAGCGTCGTGTTGATGAACTGGCAAATGCCCTAAACTTAAGAGGATATATGGCAGAAGGAATTCATGGCGACTTAAGTCAAGCAAAGCGCTTATCCGTATTAAGAAAATTTAAAGATGGAAAAGTGGATGTTCTTGTTGCGACAGATGTTGCTGCTCGTGGATTAGATATTTCAGGTGTTACACATGTATATAATTATGATATTCCACAAGATCCTGAAAGCTATGTTCACCGTATTGGAAGAACTGGCCGTGCAGGTAAAGAAGGAATGGCTATTACATTTGTAAATCCTCGTGAAATGAGCTATTTAAAAATTGTTGAGCAAACAACGAAAAAAAGAATGATGCCTATGCGTCCGCCAAGTTGGGATGAAGCATTAGAAGGTCAAATTCGCGTTTCAATGGAAAAACTTTCTGATATAGTAAAAGAAGGAAATCTAAACGATTATCTTTCAGTAGCAAAGGAATTACTAGAGGAAAATGATGCGACCCAAATTATTGCTGCATCACTTAAATTAATGACTAAAGAACCGGATAAAACACCTGTTCATATTACAGAAGAACGCCCTCTACCAATGAAAAAAGATGGGCATAGATCTTCTTCAAGACGTGGTAAACCTTCCTTTAGCGGGAATAAAGGTGGTCACGGAGGAAGTGGCAGAAAGCCGAGAAGATCAGGAAGAAGAGATTATCAACATAATAAAGATCAAAGATCTTAATTAATTTATCATAATTAAAAATTAGTGATACGGGGCCAAAAAAGAGTAAGCGATCATGACGCTGGCTGAATAGAGGAGAATGCTATTTCTCCTCTTATTGCATAAAAGCTTGCAATAAAAAGCAATCAGAGCGATGTCTGATTGCTTTTTTTATACGAAAATTTAAGTAAAAGGTCAAATTATAAAAATAGCGGTTTGATGTTTTGTAAGTTTAACGTTCTTTTTGAGGAAACTGAAAATCAATTTTTCAGGGGAAATAGAGATCATTCGTATGTGTGAAACTAAATAAGGGATTGATTCGTACATATATTATATTCAACTAATTGGGGGATTTGTATGGAGATATATGTACCAAATAAGCGTATCTCAAAAAGTGCGTTAACGGTTTGGAAGATAACAGGAAGCATTCATTCACTTTGTATTTGGGTTTTAAGTATAATTGGAACGTATTTGTTTATAAAGTATGATTGGAATCGATGGTTTATTGTATTGGCAATTTTGATTGCATTTTTATATTCAGTTTTATTTATTTTTATCATTCCAAATATTAGGTGGAAAAGATGGAGATATGAAATTAGGGAAAAGGAAATTGAATTGCAACATGGAGTTTTTATTATTAAAAGGACGCTTGTTCCAATGATACGAGTTCAGCATGTAGATACTGTCCAAGGACCTCTTCTAAGAAAATATCGTTTAGCTACGATTACGATTTCAACTGCAGCTACCGTGCATCATATTCCTACAATCGATGTAATAGAAGCAGAAACTGTACGTCAGTCCATATCAGCACTTGCAAGGGTGGATGAAGAGGATGTCTAATCATAAAAGGCTGCATCCAATCACTGCTATATCAAATTTTCTAAATGAACTAAAACAATTGATCGTTCCATTTCTTATTTCTTTCTTCATTGGAAGAGGAGACAATAAAGAAGGTTTTTGGGATTACACTCCTCAAATCATCATGACATTAATTATTGTTTATGTTTTGATTTCAGGGATTGTTAAGTGGTTACGATTTACTTATCGTCTAGAGGAAGGCGAGCTTCGTATAGAGTATGGATTATTCGTAAAGAAAAAACGATATATTCCTTTTGAAAGAATACAAAGCCTAGATTATTCAGAAGGCATCCTACATCGTCCCTTTGGATTAGTGAGGGTGAAAATTGAAACTGCTGGCAATAGCTTAAAGGAAGCTGAGGCAGAATTAACAGCAATTAAGAAAAAAGATGCAGAAGAAATCCAAAAAATAATAACTGGTGCTAAAAAAACGCCTGAAAAGCTGAAGGAAGTAACAGAAGAATTTTCTTCAGCCAAGATCATTTATCGAATTACGAACCGAGAAATGTTTATTATGGCTTCAACCTCAGGTGGTGCAGGAGCAGTATTTTCCGCTCTAATTGCATTTTCAACACAATTGGATGAGATTATTCCGTATAAAAAGATATTTAACGAGTTGGGTCATATTATACAAAGTGGTGCATTCATTGTAAGTCTTCTAGTGTTTATTTCCTTATTACTTGTTTGGCTGTTCTCTATAATCGTTACTCTCCTAAAGTATAATGGTTTTACGACGAAGTTTGCAGATAATAATTTAATTATTACAAGAGGATTGCTAGAAAAAAGGCAAACGACTATCCCGTTACACCGAATACAAGCAATACGTATTACTGAAAATCCGTTAAGGCAATTATGGGGCTATGCGACCGTTTATATTGAAAGTGCAGGTGGATCAGTAACAGATGCAGAGAGTATGAATGTCATTCTTCTTCCAATGGTGAAAAAGAATAGAATAAATAATCTTATTAGTGATATTTTTAGTGATTATCAATTAGATGTGCCTTTAAAGAAGGCACCAAAGCGTGCAAAAAACCGTTATATTATTAGAGAAATATGTAAGATACTCCCTATCTCTGTGATTGTACCCATTCTTTTTTGGCCATTTGGTCTTTTAGGGGTATTATTGCTTCTTCCGATGGTTCTGTTTGGGATATTACGATATCGTGCTGCGGGATGGAATATTGAAGGAAAGCAGTTTGTGATGAAATACCGTGGTTTTTTAAAGCACACCATTTATATCAGGAAGAATAGGATTCAGAGCTTGGGAATTAGGGAAAGTTGGTTGCAAAGGAAAAGAAACCTTGCGTCTATCGTGTCAACAGTGAAATCATCTGGTGCAGGAAAGACATCTAAAGTAAGACATCTAGACGCAAAGGATGTAGAAACAATTTATCTATGGTTTAAAAACTAGTGAAAAAGAGTTTAGCTCTTTTTCATTTCTTTTTTAGTAAAAAATAAACAAGACTAAAGAGGAATCCAGACAATAGACCGAAAATATGGGCGATGATATTGACATTTGATTCCAAAAAAGTCATGGTAAACGCAATTGCAATGAGAGGAATAATGATCTGAGTTGATTTAGCTACTTCTATTTTCTTTAAAACAATCAATGCTAAATAGATTCCAAAAAGCCCAAATATCGCTCCACTTGCCCCAACATGTCCATAAGTAAGTGGTAAAAATAAATATGTTGCGATATTGGCCATTAGGCCACAACCGAGATAAAAAAGGCTGAACAATTTTTTTTCGAGAGTTGTTTCTAAGAAAGGGCCAAAAATAAGGAGGGAAAATGAATTAAAAAAAAGATGTGTAAAGTCTCTATGAACAAAGATAGGGGTAATTAAACGCCAATATTCACCGTTTGCAATATAGATGTTTACCCCAGATAAATACTGTAATATGAATTTATGCGGAATCATGGGGATAAAGTTTATAATAAACAATAATATTTGTAAAAGGATAATGGTACTTATTACTGGATAATTTCTTACATATTGAGAAAAGCTTTCGTGACGAGTAAACATAATTTTGAACTCCTTTCGCCATGAGGTCTTGTACTAATTCATATGCGAAGCGGTTCTATGATAGAAGGTGTTAAAAAATGATTCAAGGTATTGGACTAGATATTGTTGAAATCGAACGGATTCATCAAATACGGACACGACAATCTCGATTTCCAGAAAAGGTATTAACTAAATCTGAATTAGAGGATTATCAGGGGCTGAAAGAGACTCGAAAATCTGAATTTTTAGCTGGTCGTTTTGCGGCGAAAGAGGCTTTTTCTAAAGCACTCGGTACAGGGATTGGCAAAGAATTAAGCTTTCATGAAATGGAGATTATGGTTGATGAGAGAGGAAAGCCTTATTTTAAAAAACCTAAAGAAACGGGTGTACATCTCTCTATTACACATAGTCGAGACTATGCAGCTGCACAAGTTATTATTGAATCTACCTGAAAATTAATTTACCTTTTGCATATTCCGAAAGGTTGTCTCATATATTCATAGTGCGATAGGAGAGACAAGGCTTATTTAAACATTGCTATAAGTTCGAAGCAAATCTCAAGGAAGGGATTAAAGTATCGAGGAACTTTTGGTATATGATTGAAACATGCCTTTCTCTTCACCAACGATTAATCACACTATGAAGGGGTTGAAGGGATGAAAAGAAAGGTTTGGATGCTTGTTGTGGCTCTTGCAGCAATCTTAGTACTGTCAGCTTGTGGATCCAAGTCGCAAGAAGATGTTGTGAAGAAATTGGATGAACAGATGGGAGAATTAAAGGGATATAAAGCTAATGCCAAAATGACTCTGCAAATGGGAAATGAACCACAAACATATGATATTGAAATTTGGTACAGTAAACCGAATTATTATCGAGTTCACTTGAAAAATGATAAGAAAGAGCAGAGTCAAATGATTCTAAGAAATAAAGAAGGCGTATATGTTCTAACACCTGCACTTAACAAAAGTTATAAATTTCAGAGTGATTGGCCAAAGAATAGTAGCCAAGCTTATCTATATGAATCACTTGTAAAGGATATTTTAAGTGATAAGGATGCAACTTTTAAGGCAACAGACGATCAATATGTTTTTGAAACGAAAACACGTTATCAGAACAATAAAATGTTGCCTTATCAAGAGATTACATTTAATAAAAAGAATCTATCTCCAAAAAGTGTAAAGGTGATGGATACTGATCGAAAAACATTAGTGGCTGTACAGTTTACTAAAGTTGAATTTAATGCGAAATTTGATAAAAATGCTTTTAATACGAATAAAAATCTAACAGGGGCTAAACTTGATATCCCGGTAAATGCTAAACCTGATGAAGATGAATTTATTGTAAAGTATCCAACTGTAAAAATTGGTGATACAGCTTTACTAGATGAAAAGGAAATAAATACCGAGGATGGAAAACGTGTCGTTTTAACTTATACAGGTGAAAAATCATTTACGATGACTCAAGAAAAGGCGGAAGTACTACAAACGGCTATTATGGCGCCTACACCAATGAGTGGGGAGATGGTCGATTTAGGATTTGCGGTAGGAACATTAACTGATCAGTCTATTGCATGGACACAGGATGGCGTTGATTACATGATTGCTTCTAATGATTTAACAGATAATGAGTTAATTGAAGTCGCTCAATCTGTACAAGAGGAGCCGGTTAAGTAATAGTGCAACTCCTTATTGAAAGTGAATGACTGTTGATACTAAACAAGGCTGTTTTCGGATCGTTAGTTGTTTTTGTAAAAGCCCAACTGCCGGCTTTTACACCTAATAAAGGATTTAGCGATTCTTATGGAGTTTGCAGCACATTTCTCAGTGAAATGAAAGATGTAGTGGTCTTCAGCCGATAGTTATTCGTTCAAACTTTACTTAAATTGCGACAATGTTTGAGAAAAGAGCCTTTAAAAAAATATATAAACCATTAAGTTTCCTAGCAGGTTCTATTAGAACCTGTTTTCTTTTTGGCAAATAATATGATTAAATTAATGTGGAAAGAAACTTAAGGAATTTGGGAAGTGGTTATGATGAGGAATGAAATTTCGTTTTATCGAGATACTTGGGTGGAAATCAATTTAGATCATTTAACTACAAACATCACATTAATGAAGAACCATTTACCGAATGGAATAAAATTATTCGCAGTAGTGAAGGCGAATGCTTATGGACATGGGGATATACAAATTGCCAAAGCGGCATTAGAAGCGGGAGCATATGGGCTAGCTGTTGCTATTTTAGATGAAGCCATCTCGTTACGAAATCAAGGAATTGAAGCACCTATCCTTGTGTTAGGAGCAAGTCGAGCTAGCGATGCACCATTGGCTGCTAAGCTTGGGATTGCTTTGACTGTTTTCCAAAAGGAGTGGTTGGAAGACGCTGCGAGCCGACTAGCGGAAGAAGAAAATAAGCTAATTGTCCATGTAAAATGTGACACAGGAATGGGAAGAATCGGAGTAAGAGAAATAGACGAGCTTAAGGAAGTTGAACAATTTCTAACTGCTCATTCAGAAATCTTTTTATTTGAGGGATTATTTACCCATTTTGCTACAGCAGATGAAGTAAATACAAGCTATTTCGAGAAGCAATTGGAAGCTTTTAAAAAAATGGTTACAGCATTAAATGTGAAACCATCCCTTATTCATTGTGCCAACAGTGCCACATCGCTGCGATTTAATCAATCTGAGTTTAATGCAGTGAGATATGGAATTGCAATGTATGGCCTGTCGCCATCAGAGGAAATAAAGGCTCTACTGCCATTTGAGCTACATCAGGTATTCTCCTTGCATACAAAAATTACAAATGTAAAAAAAGTTCTAAAGGGCGATTCAATAAGTTATGGAGCGGTTTATAAGGCAGAAAAAGAAGAGTGGATTGCTACTTTACCAATAGGGTATGCGGATGGATGGATTCGTAAATTACAGGGTCAGGAAGTTTTAGTTGACGGAATTAGGGTACCTATTGTCGGACGTATTTGTATGGATCAATGTATGATCAGACTGCCGCATTATATCCCTGTTGGAACGCAGGTTACATTAATCGGTAGTCAAGGTGAAGAGAATATCACGATGGACGAGATTGCAAGGAAACTTGATACGATTAATTATGAAATTCCATGCTTGACATCTATTAGAATACCGAGAATTTATAAACGTTCTAATCAAATTGTAGAGGTGGATAACCGTTTATTAAAGGGATTATTTTAATGATAAATATTAAATTTATCTATTGATTCTATATAGAATGCATAATTTCTAGTTTTTTTTGGCGATAATAGTTAGGAATGTTCAATTAGTCTTTGCATATAGTGGATTTGGTGGTATTATTAAATTGGTATTTAGAATCGGTGTGTAGTGATTGGTGGAGGTGTAGTTTGTGTCTGAATCCAGCGCAACAACAGAAATATTAATTCGGTTACCAGTACATTTATTATCAGAACTTGATGGATTTGCTGAGCAAGAAAATGTGAATCGAAATGAATTTATTTATCGAGCTACAAAGATGTATCTTCGTGAGCGTAAAAAAAGACAGATTCGCGAATCTATGAGACGCGGCTACATGGAAATGGCTAAAATTAATTTAGCAATAGCATCTGAGGCGATTCAAGCAGAGTACGAAGCAGAACATACAGTAGAACGCTTAGTAAGCGGGGGTTAGTCCTTTGATTGTTAAGCGTGGTGACGTGTATTTTGCTGACCTTTCCCCAGTTGTCGGATCTGAACAAGGTGGAGTCCGCCCTGTTTTGGTCATTCAAAACGACATTGGGAATCGGTTTAGTCCCACTGTAATTGTTGCTGCTATTACAGCGCAAATCCAAAAAGCAAAACTTCCTACACATGTTGAAATTGATGCAAAGCGTTATGGCTTTGAACGCGATTCTGTTATTTTGCTTGAACAAATTCGCACCATTGATAAACAACGCTTAACAGACAAAATCACACATTTAGACGAAGAAATGATGGAAAAAGTGGACGATGCACTGCAAATTAGTTTAGGACTTATTGAATTTTAATCTAGAAACGCTCATAAAAATTGAGGGTTTCTTTATTTTTTGATCCTTCTTCATAATGAGGAAGGTTTTTTTATTAGGCTCTTTTCTCAAAAGCCGGAGACCACTAATCTCCTTCATTTCACTGAGAAAAGAAATGAAACTCTTCTTAATAAGCTTGATACCTTTATTTAGTGTAAAAGCCGGCAAAAGGACTTTTACAAAAACAACCTTTATGTATTTTTTTATATATGTAAAGGATGAGATAAATGATCGAACTATTTTATAGGTAATATTACCTATTTTTGTATAAGTGGGAAGATATAAATTTTTTCGTTATTTATTTTTTGCTAACATGAATATAGATCACTAGATAGAATTTATATTTAGGTGCTTTTGTAGCAACTTGTTGCAAAAAGTAAATTTCCTATCAGGATTTTTACTGTTGTTTTCTTCCTCATTACGATAAGGGCCTCAATTATTTAGTATCTAAGCAAATATGTATGAGGCAACAAACCAAGAGTAAAGAAGATTTAGAGATAGGAGAGATTATTATGTACAATTTTTTATTAGAATATATTCCAAACCATAAAGATGAAATTTTAACTGAATGGATGGAAAGAATGAAGCAAAACGGTGATGAAAGGTTTATCAATGTGGTTTCTGACCAGGTATATGTGAATACTAGCAGTGAATTTGTAGATGTAATTTTGTCCCGATTAGATACGAGCGAAAACTATAACGAGAAGTTATCCGAATTCGCTGAAAAAATCGTTCGACTAGGTTGGCCGTTAACTTTCGTCACTTCAGGATTGTCTACAATGGGGAAAATTATTTTTGATAAAATTAATGAAACAACGGATCTTCCAAAGGAAAAACATTCTGAATACTTCTTGGTTTATGATAAATGGATGACACCTATGTACAATGAAATTATAAGCGCATACACAGCAACATGGGAAAGAACAGTATCTCTACAAAAAATCGCTCTTCAGGAACTTTCTGCACCACTCATTCCAGTTTTTGAGAAAATATCAGTTATGCCGTTAGTGGGCACCATTGATACGGAAAGGGCAAAGCTAATTATGGAGAACCTCTTAAATGGGGTTGTAAAGCATCGAGCTGAGGTTGTATTAATTGACATTACAGGAGTTCCTGTTGTTGACACAATGGTCGCACATCATATTATTCAAGCAGCAGATGCAGTCCGTTTAGTTGGGGCGAAGTGTATGTTAGTAGGCATTCGTCCTGAGATTGCTCAAACTATAGTTAATCTAGGTATTAATTTAAATCAAGTCATAACAACAAGTACGTTAAGAAAAGGAATCGAACAAGCTTTGGAAATCACTAACAGGAAAATAGTGAAACTGGAGGGATCCTTGTGAGAATACCCATTTTAAAATTACATGATTGTTTGGTTGTCTCCATTCAATGGGAATTAGATGATCAGACAGCACTTCAATTTCAAGAGGACCTTTTACATAAAATACATGCAACAAGTGCTAGAGGTGTGGTAATAGATATTACCTCTATTGATTTTATTGATTCGTTTATTGCAAAGGTATTGGGTGATGTCATTAATATGTCTAAATTAATGGGTGCACAGGTGGTAGTCACTGGCATAAAACCTGCTGTAGCCATAACATTAATTGAACTCGGTATTCGTTTAGAAGATGTCCTAACCGCAATTGACCTCGAAAATGGTTTGGAGAAATTACAACAGGAACTGGGGGAATAGCGTTATGGAGTTCCGATCCTGCGTAAAGATTTTAAACGAGTGGGACATCGTCGCCGTTCGTCAATTAGGGAGAAATGTTGCAAAGGAATTAAACTTTGGAATTGTAGATCAGGCAAGAATTACAACTGCAATCAGTGAGTTGGCGAGAAATATCTTTCTTTATGCTGGTCAAGGACAAATATGCATAGAGAAGATATTTAAAGATGGAAAATCCGGTGTAAAGATTATTGCAGAAGACAATGGACCTGGAATTCAGGACGTAAGAAAGGTAATGGAAGATGGCTTTTCAACCTCTGGAGGACTAGGTGCTGGATTGCCTGGCGTTAAACGACTAATGGATGATTTCGATATTGATTCAAAACCGAATGAAGGAACAACCATTATTGTAACGAAATGGCTCCGATAGGAGGAGTAACTATGGACAGTAGATCGTTATTGGAGCAAAAATATAGAGAGATTATTAACAATTATTTAAGTGACCAAAATGAACAGCTACTTTACCAAGGGCAAAAATTAAGTAGGAAATTGATAGAATATAGTACAACTCCAGAGGAAATTATTAATTTACATCGCTCGATTTTAATTGAATTAGAACCGAATTTGTCACAATCAGTGCTTTCATCCTTTGATATACTTCTTGAAGTCATGATGGGATATGGATTAGCCTATCGTGAACATCAAAGTTTAAGAAACCAACAGCAACAGCTTAAAACAGAAATTGAGATAGCAAGGAATATGCAAAAAACATTATTAGGAACAAAAATTCCAAAAATGAAAAGTCTTGATATTGGAGCAATTAGTGTACCTGCTAAGCATATGAGCGGAGATTATTATCATTTTGTAGAAGATGAAAATGGATGTATGGGTGTTGCTATTGCGGATATTATTGGAAAAGGAATTCCTGCAGCTCTATGTATGTCTATGATTAAATATGCGATGGATAGTTTACAAGAAAATGTCCAACCTCATGCAATTTTAGAGAGTCTAAATCGCGTAGTTGAACAAAATGTTGATCCGAATATGTTTATATCAATGTTTTACGGAATGTATAACCCAATCGATCATCAATTTCTATTTTCTTCTGCTGGGCATGAACCAGGATTTTTTTATGATTCCAAGCATCAACAATTTACTGATTTGAGTGCCGAAGGATTATTATTAGGAATTGAGAAAAAAACAAAGTACAAACAATATGATATATCTCTACAAAAGAATGATTTGGTCATTTTGCTTTCTGATGGAGTAACTGAGTGTCGAACCAAAGAGGGGTTTATTGAACGAAAAATACTTACTGAAATAATTAAAAAATATATTGATTTGACTGCACAAGAAATGGTAAATCATGTGTATAAGGAATTAGAAAGAATTCAGGCTTTTCAGTTACGTGACGATTTTACTTTGATCATTTTAAAAAGAGTGAATTAAAAAAGTTTATAAATATGTTATTAAGGGTAAAGAAAGTATATCAAAGAGAAAAAGATTTAAAATGAGGTGAACGTGATGAATATTTCCATCGATATACAAGAAATAGATAACCACGTTTTTGCGAAAATTAATGGTGAAATCGATGCGTATACTGCGCCAAAGCTTAGAGAAGCACTTATACCGTTTAACGATAAACATGGAATCGAAATGTCGATAGATTTATCGGGAGTTTCCTATATGGATAGTACAGGCCTGGGTGTCTTTGTTGGCTTGTTTAAAGGTCTCCGAACGAATGAAGGCAAACTAAGTTTAAATGGATTAACAAGCAGGATCGAACGATTATTTGATATTACTGGTTTATCAAAGATTATGGATATTAATACCGAGGTAGAAGGTGGCGTTTAATGGTGGAGGCATTCGATTGCATCGAAATGAAAATTCCTGCAAAACCTGAATATATAGGTGTTATTCGATTAACAATTTCAGGTATTGCTAGTCGTATGGGTTTTGCTTATGAGATGATCGAAGACTTAAAGATTGCAACTAGTGAAGCAATTACAAACGCAGTTCAACATGCATATAAAGGGAATCCAAGTAAAGAAATTATTATAGGTTTTAGTGTGTATGAAGACAAATTAGAAATTAAAGTTGCTGATCAAGGAAAAAGCTTCGATGTAGGAAAGACAAAGGAAAAGACCGGACCATATTTAGAAAGTGAAACCGTGGAGTTTATGCGTGAAGGAGGTCTTGGTCTTTATCTAATTGAAAGTCTTATGGATGAAGTGAAAATTCACTATAAGGAAGGGGTAACGGTCATAATGACCAAATACCTCGAGGGAGAGCAGGTGGAGACTGATGCCCAAATTGTCTCAACCTAGTCAGTTTGGAAAAGAACATATAAATCATTTAATTAAATTATTTCAAGAGAATGAAGATCAAAACGCACAGAATGATCTTGTATTACACTATGAAAAATTAGTGGACTCCATTGCACGAAAATATTCAAAAGGAAGGTCTTATCACGAGGATATTTTTCAGGTTGGAATATTAGGTTTACTAGGTGCAATTCGACGTTATGATGAATCCTATGGAAAAAGCTTTGAATCATTTGCCATCCCGACGATTATTGGCGAAATTAAACGATTCCTTCGTGACAAAACATGGAGTGTTCATGTTCCACGACGTATTAAAGAAATTGGACCGAAAATTAAGGTAACCATTGAGGAATTAACAACCGAATTACAGCGATCTCCGAAAATTGCAGAGATTGCTGCTAAATTAAATGTATCCGAGGAAGAAATTTTAGAAGCGATGGAGATGGGGAAAAGCTACCAAGCATTATCAGTTGACCACTCTATCGAAGCTGATTCAGATGGAAGTACTGTCACATTATTAGACATTGTAGGAAATGAAGACGCTGGATACGAGAAAGTAGATCAACGCCTTGTTCTTGATAAGGTATTACATGTTTTAAATGAAAGAGAGAGACAAATTATTCAATACACTTACCTTGATAATCTTAGTCAAAAGGAAACAGGAGAAAAATTAGGCATTTCTCAAATGCATGTTTCGCGTTTGCAGAGAAAGGCGATAAAAAAATTAAAAATGGCCATAAGTGGTGACTCTTTGATGAAGGAGAGTCCATCATTATGAAACATTTTCAACAGGATTTGGTTGAGGTATATGCGTATCAGCTAGCAAAGGAAGGAAAATCCTATTGTGGTGATAGCTATTACTATACAGCCACAGATGAGTACTTTTTATGTGTACTAGCTGATGGATTAGGGAGTGGGCAATATGCATTCGAAGCCTCATTTGCAGTTGCAGAAGCAGTAAAAAATAATGCAGATAAAGATGTTGATTCGTTAATGAAGCATTGCAATGAGGTTCTTGTTCAAAAAAGAGGAGCGGCGGTAGCGGTTTTAAAAGTTAATTTAAAGGAAAAGGAGTTCGCATATAGTTGTGTTGGAAATATACGCTTCTATTTGTATACACCTTCCGGAAAACTTACTTATCCTATTCCTGTAACAGGGTATTTATCGGGTCGTCCTCAAACTTTTCGAACTCAATGTTTTCCGTATGAGCCTGGATCAAAATTTTTACTTCATTCAGATGGATTAAGAACTTCCAATTCTAAAGCGTTATTAAGAAGCTGTTGTTCAATTGAAATGATTGCAAATGAACTCAAGAATGAAGAATATTTGAATGCGGATGATTCTACATTTATTATTGGGAGCTTGCACTAATATGCAAGCTTTTTCCTTTTGGTATAGTAGTGTTAAAATAAGATTATTGGAAACGATGTTATAAATTATGAGAAGTAGGTGTGTGCGGATTGGAACAAACGATTGAAAGAAAAGAAGAATTGCAGCAAGGTTTATCGAAAGAGCTTAATTTTTCTAATAAACAAATAAAAAATGTAATCGCCCTTCTAGAAGAAGGTAATACGGTTCCGTTTATTGCCCGGTACCGAAAAGAAATGACAGGTGCTCTGGATGAAGTTCAAATTAGATCCATTATGGATAGATGGAGTTATATTCAAAATTTAGAGCAGAGAAAAGAAGAAGTGATTCGTCTAATCGATGAGCAAGGAAAGCTCACTGAGGAACTTCAACAAAGCATTATTCAAGCAGACAAATTACAAACGCTTGAAGATTTATATAGACCATACAAACAAAAGAGACGAACGAAGGCAACAATAGCAAAAGAAAAAGGATTGGAACCGTTAGCTGAGTGGATCATGACATTTCCATTGAATGAGGACGTTAATAAGAAAGCAGGACTTTTCCTTTCAGAAGAAAAAGATATTCATACAGTAGAAGATGCTCTTGCAGGGGCGAAGGATATTATAGCGGAATGGATTTCAGATGATGCTGCAAATCGTGACTGGATACGAAAAGAAACGTTTAAAACAGGAATGATAGCTTCATCGGTAAAAAAAGAGGAAATTGATTCTAAAAAAGTCTTTGAAATGTATTATGAATATGAAGAACCAATTCGTAAAATTGTACCGCATCGCATTTTAGCCTTAAATCGTGGTGAGAAGGAAGAAGTTCTTCGAGTGTCTATTCATCCGGAAACTGAGAAAATTGTTAATCACCTTTATCAAAAGGTGATAAAAAAAGCACAGTCAAGTGTGACTTCACTAGTAAAAGAAGCGATTGAAGACAGTTATAAACGTTTAATCCAACCTTCTATTGAAAGAGAAATAAGAAATGATTTAACAGAAAAAGCGGAAAATCAAGCCATTCATATTTTCTCTGAAAACTTAAGAAACCTTTTGCTTCAGCCACCGTTAAAAGGAAAGATTGTGCTGGGGGTCGATCCTGCTTATCGAACAGGGTGTAAATTAGCTGTTGTTAATGAAACAGGTAAAGTATTATCGATAGGTGTGATCTATCCTCACCCACCAAAAGCAAAACCAGAGGAAGCAAGGCAGAAGCTTATTGAGGTTATTAGAGATTCCAATGTAGAAGTGATTGCGATTGGTAATGGGACCGCTTCACAGGAAACGGAACAATTTGTAGCAGAAATTTTAAGGGAAATAGATAAGGAAATATCTTATATTATTGTCAATGAAGCTGGTGCAAGTGTTTATTCAGCTTCGGATCTTGCCCGAGAAGAATTCCCTGATTTTCAAGTTGAAGAAAGAAGTGCAGTCTCTATAGCGAGAAGATTACAGGATCCACTAGCCGAATTAGTAAAAATAGACCCGAAATCTGTCGGTGTAGGCCAGTATCAGCACGATGTTTCTCAAAAAAATCTAAATGAATCTCTTACTTTTGTTGTAGAAACAGCGGTTAACCAAGTAGGTGTTAATGTAAACACGGCTTCCTCCTCCCTATTACAATATGTATCAGGATTGAGTAAATCAGTTGCCAATAATATAGTTAAATTCAGAAATGAAGCGGGGAAAATTAATAATAGAAATCAACTAAAGTCGATTCCACGTCTAGGTGCGAAAACCTACGAACAATGCATTGGTTTCTTGCGAATTATTGATGGTGATGATCCATTAGATAAAACACCTATCCATCCTGAAAACTACGATGCTGTGAAAAAGCTATTAAACAAAATCGATTGTACAGTGGCAGATATAGGTGGGGAGAAGTTAAAGACTGCTCTTGAATCTATTTCATTAAGTAGCCTATCCGATGAACTAGGTATTGGTGAACTGACATTGAAAGATATTATCGATGCCTTAAACCGTCCAGGACGTGATCCGCGTGATGAGTTGCCTCAACCGTTACTTAAGAAGGATATATTGAAATTAGAAGATTTAAAAGTAGGTACTGAAATGCAAGGTACTGTTCGAAATGTAGTTGATTTTGGGGCATTTGTCGATGTAGGTGTAAAAGAAGACGGCCTTGTTCATATATCAAAGCTAAGTAATAAATTTGTTAAGCATCCATTAGATGTAGTTGCTCTAGGAGATATAGTAACTGTATGGGTAGAGAATGTGGATGTACAAAAAGGAAGATTATCATTAACGATGCTACCAAAATAAAAGGCGTGTTGTCACACGCCTTTCTTTATTGGCGTAGTAATAAAGATTCGAATCATTTATTTAGTTGAACTTCAGGTAAATTCCTACTCCTTGAATTTATCAATGTAGGAATCTGAAAATGTAAGGGTGTAAAGTACCTTTTTGTCATTTCATTAATAATAAGTGAGGATTGTCTAGAAAGTGTTTCAGCTTTAATTTTGAAGTTTATTTTGATAGAAGAACCAACATTGGTTAAGTAGTTTGATTTGGTAATGATCTTTTTCTGAAAAGGCTTTTCGAATTTGGTTTTGAAACCATGTCGGCATAACATCAAGTCCTTCCTTAATAAAAAGTAGGTTAATACCTAGTATATGCTATAATAGGTTGTCTTGTTCGTTCGAAAAAGGGGTGAAAATAATGAACAATGATCAGCTTCAAGATTTGGTTGAAAGATTATCATTGCAATTATTTGGAAAGACATTTAAACATAAGGCATTATTTAATCCAAGGCTTCGAACAACAGGAGGAAGATACTTATTAAGCTCCCATAATATTGAAATTAATAAAAAATATTATGATGAATTTGGAGAAGCGGAGCTAATTGGGATAATCAAGCATGAGCTCTGTCATTACCATCTTCATTTAGAGGGAAGGGGCTACCAACATAGGGATTCAGATTTTAAAAAGCTACTTTCAGCTGTCGATGCTCCAAGATTTTGTACCCCATTATTAACGAAGAGTGTTAAAAAAACAACTCTAGACTATGTATATATTTGTACTGATTGTCATACACTATTCAAACGTAAAAAGCGGATGAATATTAACCGATATGTATGTGGGAAATGCCGTGGAAAGTTAATGTTAATTAGTGAAAAAAGATCATAAAATAAATTTTAAAAAACTAGTTGACATTGTGATTGATTCTAATTATAATTTTAAGAGTCGACAAGATGATTGTCGTTCCGCAGTAGCTCAGTGGTAGAGCTATCGGCTGTTAACCGATCGGTCGTAGGTTCGAATCCTACCTGCGGAGCCATATGGGGAAGTACTCAAGTGGCTGAAGAGGCGCCCCTGCTAAGGGTGTAGGTCGCGTAAGCGGCGCGAGGGTTCAAATCCCTCCTTCTCCGCCAGTAAAACTATTGAATGTGGCCCGTTGGTCAAGCGGTTAAGACACCGCCCTTTCACGGCGGTAACACGGGTTCGAATCCCGTACGGGTCATTTTTAAAAAAATATATTTGGTCCGGTAGTTCAGTTGGTTAGAATGCCTGCCTGTCACGCAGGAGGTCGCGGGTTCGAGTCCCGTCCGGACCGCCATTTAAAAACAAAAATGGTTTTTGATAAATACATATTGGGCTATAGCCAAGTGGTAAGGCAACGGACTTTGACTCCGTCACTCGTTGGTTCGAATCCAGCTAGCCCAGCCATTTTTTTATTTTGGTAAGGAAATAAAGAAGTATAAAAATAGTAAGAGCCATTAGCTCAGTTGGTAGAGCACGATCGAGTAAGCTGCGTAGCAATACAACAGCGTACCAATCGAGTTGCATCTTGAATAAACTTTCTGAGATTGGGACGTCGTAGATGCACAATTTGTTCTAAGGTGCATATCTATAATAGCTTGAATTTAATAGTAAGAGCCATTAGCTCAGTTGGTAGAGCATCTGACTTTTAATCAGAGGGTCGAAGGTTCGAGTCCTTCATGGCTCACCATTGTTTTTGTGAAGTAAAGTAACTTAACTTTCATAACGCGGGTGTGGCGGAATTGGCAGACGCACCAGACTTAGGATCTGGCGCCGCAAGGCGTGGGGGTTCGACTCCCTTCACCCGCACCAAAAAAATCTTGACTTTTATCTAGCAGTTTGTTATCATATCTTATGTCGCTTTTTTAAATGCGGTCGTGGCGGAATGGCAGACGCGCTAGGTTGAGGGCCTAGTGGTGGCAACACCGTGGAGGTTCAAGTCCTCTCGGCCGCACCAAAGATTATATACAGGCAAAAGAACTGAAGTTTTTGCAAAGCAAAATATCTTTCCGTGATTGCGCCCGTAGCTCAATTGGATAGAGCGTCTGACTACGGATCAGAAGGTTATGGGTTCGACTCCTATCGGGCGCGCCATTATATATCCTAACGGGAAGTAGCTCAGCTTGGTAGAGCACATGGTTTGGGACCATGGGGTCGCAGGTTCGAATCCTGTCTTCCCGACCATTACAAATTTGAATATTATGCGGGTGTAGTTTAGTGGTAAAACTACAGCCTTCCAAGCTGTTGTCGTGGGTTCGATTCCCATCACCCGCTCCAAAAAAAAGTTGTTGACATCAACTTAAAAAGATGTTAAGATATAAAAGTTGTTAAAGAAATAGATTGATCTTTGAAAACTGAACAAAACGAAACGTCAATGAATTACTTTTATTTATAAAGAGCTATATCAAACATCTTTTTGGAGAGTTTGATCCTGGCTCAGGACGAACGCTGGCGGCGTGCCTAATACATGCAAGTCGAGCGAATCTGATGGGAGCTTGCTCCCTGATGATTAGCGGCGGACGGGTGAGTAACACGTGGGTAACCTGCCTGTAAGACTGGGATAACTCCGGGAAACCGGGGCTAATACCGGATAACTTTTTTCTTCGCATGAGGGAGAATTGAAAGATGGCTTCGGCTATCACTTACAGATGGACCCGCGGCGCATTAGCTAGTTGGTGAGGTAACGGCTCACCAAGGCGACGATGCGTAGCCGACTTGAGAGGGTGATCGGCCACACTGGGACTGAGACACGGCCCAGACTCCTACGGGAGGCAGCAGTAGGGAATCTTCCGCAATGGACGAAAGTCTGACGGAGCAACGCCGCGTGAGTGATGAAGGTTTTCGGATCGTAAAACTCTGTTGTTAGGGAAGAACAAGTATCGTTCGAATAGGGCGGTACCTTGACGGTACCTAACCAGAAAGCCACGGCTAACTACGTGCCAGCAGCCGCGGTAATACGTAGGTGGCAAGCGTTGTCCGGAATTATTGGGCGTAAAGCGCGCGCAGGCGGTTTCTTAAGTCTGATGTGAAATCTTGCGGCTCAACCGCAAGCGGCCATTGGAAACTGGGAGACTTGAGTGCAGAAGAGGAGAGTGGAATTCCACGTGTAGCGGTGAAATGCGTAGAGATGTGGAGGAACACCAGTGGCGAAGGCGACTCTCTGGTCTGTAACTGACGCTGAGGCGCGAAAGCGTGGGGAGCGAACAGGATTAGATACCCTGGTAGTCCACGCCGTAAACGATGAGTGCTAAGTGTTAGAGGGTTTCCGCCCTTTAGTGCTGCAGCTAACGCATTAAGCACTCCGCCTGGGGAGTACGGCCGCAAGGCTGAAACTCAAAGGAATTGACGGGGGCCCGCACAAGCGGTGGAGCATGTGGTTTAATTCGAAGCAACGCGAAGAACCTTACCAGGTCTTGACATCCTCTTGACCTCCCTAGAGATAGGGATTTCCCTTCGGGGACAGGAGTGACAGGTGGTGCATGGTTGTCGTCAGCTCGTGTCGTGAGATGTTGGGTTAAGTCCCGCAACGAGCGCAACCCTTGACCTTAGTTGCCAGCATTCAGTTGGGCACTCTAAGGTGACTGCCGGTGACAAACCGGAGGAAGGTGGGGATGACGTCAAATCATCATGCCCCTTATGACCTGGGCTACACACGTGCTACAATGGATGGTACAAAGGGCTGCAAGACCGCGAGGTTTAGCTAATCCCATAAAACCATTCTCAGTTCGGATTGTAGGCTGCAACTCGCCTACATGAAGCCGGAATCGCTAGTAATCGCGGATCAGCATGCCGCGGTGAATACGTTCCCGGGCCTTGTACACACCGCCCGTCACACCACGAGAGTTTGTAACACCCGAAGTCGGTGAGGTAACCTTTTGGAGCCAGCCGCCGAAGGTGGGAC